>CAIQOY010000060.1 GCA_903873565.1 uncultured Actinomycetes bacterium | reverse complement strand
GTGATCGCGGTCAGGCCGACCGTGGCCTCGATCTTGAGGTTGCGCTTGAGGGCCTTGCGGCCGCGCTGGTTGATCTTGACCTTGACGATGATCGTCTTCTTGCCGCTCTTGGCCTTGACCGTTGCCTTGCCGATCGACACCTTCTTGTCCGCGCGGACGTTGATGCCGTCACCCTGGCCGAGCAGCACGTACTGCGGCGCCGTCACGTTCACGGTGCAGCGGTCGAGCAGCTGGCCCTCGGGCGCGTTGCACGGCACCTCGGCGGTGATCGGCTGATCCGCCGAGCCGGTCGACGCGCCGATGTCGAGCGTGATCTCCGCCGGGATGTCATTCACCTTCAGGGCCGGGCCCGGGGTGGGCTTGCCGGTCGTGGGCGTAGTCGACGTGGTCGCAGCCGGCGTCGGGGTCGGGGCCGGCGCAGCCTGGGTGATCTTGTAGACGCCAGCGCCACCCGGCGTCATGCCCGACTACCGCGTGAAGTACACGTTGTTCGCGGAATCGACGACGATCGCGATGGCGTTGACGGTCAGTGTGGCAAGGACGCTGACGCTGCCTGTGGGTGTGATCTTGCTGATCGAACCCGGTGCCGAGGGGCTTGCCCCCGCGTTGGCGGTGTACACGTTGCCGCTGCTGTCGACCGCGATGGACATTGGCCCCACACCGCCGCTGAGGCCCAGATTCGCCCACGCAGCAGTCGTGTCGCCGTCGGAGAGGCGAATGCGCGAAACCGTTCCGTCGTCCTTGTTGGCGACGTAGAGGTACGTGCTGTCGACGGCGAGAGCGAACGGATTGGCGCCAACGGAATAGGTCGCGACCTGGGAGAGGCTGGAGTTGAACTTGAGGACGGTATTGCTGGTGGTGGTGACGTAGACGTTGCCGGAGGCGTCGGTGATGATTGCTCCCGGGCTCGGAGTGATCGTTTGCGACGGCACAGACCCGGATGGTTCCCCGGCGGGGATCTTGCCGACCCTGTTCGGACCACGGCCGGTCCAGTAGGCGTTGCCAGTGGTGTCGACAGCGACGTTGCCTGTCGGACTGTTGTACGTGTAGGTCGCCACGGCCGCACCACTGGAGTTGAGCTTCACCATCCCGGTGTTCGTCGAGTACGCGGCGAAGACCGAACCATCGGGGCCGACGGCGATGCCGCCGGCGTAATCGGCGAGAGCCCCGCCCCACTGCGGCGTGATCACTCCGGCGGGGGTGACCTTGGCAATCGACATCGTCGTGTTCTGAAACACACCGAGGTAGAGATTCCCCGAGGAATCGATTGCGAGCGACCCAGCGCCGGGTTCCAAGTTGCCCGTGGAGGCGAACAGCTCCGCCGTCGCGGCACTGGCGGTCGCGCTCGTGAACAGCGCGACCGAGACCGCAACGACGCTCGCGAGGAGCTTCCAAGACTTCATCGGGCCGTACCTCCGCAGGTCGAACAGCGGCGATGCCGCCGCGAACTGAGGAAATGTATCCAATCGCCGTCGTGAAAACCGAACGGCTTGCACACGTGTGCGATGGCCGTCAGACCACGTACGGGCAGTGCCGGCAGCCGCGCTCGCAGCAGAACCCCCGCTCGACGTGCACCGCGGCCGTCATCACGAAGAGCCCCGTGACGGGATCGAGGTAGCCCATGTCGCCGCGCTGGAGCGCGGCGGCGTGCTCGGCGAGGATCTCGTCCCGGGCCGGATGGGCCGGCGAGAGCCGCATCGGGTGCGGCTCCGTCAGCGGCCGGTCGGCGAGGGGGGTGCGCTCGGGCATACGGTGGTGTATCGCATGGCCCCCGGACGCGGCGCGGCGCCACTACCATTCGGCGCATGGGCATCTTCTCGCGCGCATCGCATGAGC
>CAIQOY010000059.1 GCA_903873565.1 uncultured Actinomycetes bacterium | reverse complement strand
GGCAGACGGAAGGCGGGGCCGGGCTGGTGCCCGACCCCGCCTCCTGGGTGTCCGCCGGCTGCGGAGGAGTGGCTCAGCCGGCGAGCGCGGTGGGATCCTGCGGCTGGTTGCCGAGGGTCACGGTGATGTCGGCGGTGGAGCCGTCGGCCCGCTTGACGACCAGCTTCAGCTCGTCGCCGGGCTCGAGCGCGGCGACCGCGGCCCGCAGCTCGTCCACCGACTCGACGGGCTTGCCGTCGGCCTCGACGATCACGTCGCCGCCGACCGCGTAGCTCTTGCCCTCGATGGTGATCTCGCCGGTGGCGCCCTTGAGGCCGGCCTCGGCCGCGGGGGAGCCCTCGGTGACGCCGGCGATCATGGCGCCCCGGTCGGTGCCGATCTTGACCTGGGAGGCCAGCGTTGGGTCGACGTCGGACAGCTGGACGCCGAGCCAGGCGTGCTGCGCCGTGCCCGTGGCCATCAGGTCGGCGACGACCTCCTTGACGAGGTTGATCGGCACGGCGTAGCCGAGGCCGACGTTGCCGCCGCCGGTGCCGCCGGTGTAGATCTGCGAGTTGATGCCGATCACGCGGCCGGCCATGTCGAACAGCGGGCCGCCGGAGTTGCCCTGGTTGATGGCCGCGTCCGTCTGGATCACGCCGTTGATCCCGAAGCCGTTGGGGGCCTCGATCTCGCGGGCGACGGCCGAGACGATGCCGCTGGTGACGGTGCGGTCCTGGCCGAACGGGTTGCCGATCGCGACGACGGGCTCGCCGACGACCACGGACGCCGAGTCGCCGAGCGGCACGACGGTGAGGGCGGAGGCGGGCAGGTCGACCTTGAGCAGCGCCACGTCGGTGGCGTTGTCGACGCCGATGACCTCGGCCTCGACCTGCTCGTCGTTGGAGAAGGAGACGGTGATCGTGCCCTGCGCGCCGTCGACGACGTGCGCGTTGGTGAGGATGTGGCCGTCCTTGTCGATCACGAAGCCGGAGCCGAGGCCCTGGGAGTGCTCGACGCGGACGACGCCCGCGCCGTTCTTCTCGTAGAGCGACGCGATGTCCATCGTGTCGCCCGCGATCGCGGCGACCGGGCGGTCGCCGTCGTCGCCCGCGATCGCCTCGGCCACGCCGGCGTCGACCGGCGGGGCCTCCTGGACGACCGTCGTCGTCGTGCCGGGGGCGACGTCGCGCTCGATCACGAGCGCCGTGCCGCCGGCCGCGAGGCCCGCGGAGAGCAGCGCGGCCACGAGGACGGGGACGACGATGCGCGACCCGCGCTTGGGCTGGGGGGCGCCGCCGACCGGGGGCGGGGTGGTCGAGTGGGGGGCGCGGTAGGCGCCGCCGGAGGGGCCCTGGGCGGGCGGGGTGGGAGTCCAGTTGTCGTCCATGGCCATAGGAATATCGGCCCGATGTGAAGCGCGGCCGGTCCGTTGTGTTCAGGCTCTGTTAAGCCTGACCCTGCGGGACACCCGCAAGCGGGTACGGTTCCGGGGTGCCGATCGGCCGCCTCTACGTGCTCGTCTTCATGACGGGCTTCTGCATCCTCGGCGTGGAGCTGACGGCCGCGCGGCTGATGGCGCCCTTCTTCGGCACCTCGACGCTCGTGTGGGCGAACATCATCGGGCTCACGCTGCTGTTCCTGTCCCTGGGCTACTGGCTGGGCGGCCGGCTCGCCGACCGCCACCCCCGCCCGCGCGGCCTCGGCCTCGCCGTGATCATCTCCGCGGTCGCCGTCGCGATCCTGCCGTTTCTGACGCGGCCGCTTCTGACCGCGGCCACGCAGGCCTTCGCGGACCTCTCCGCCGGCGTCCTGATCGGCTCGTTCGTCGCGGTCATGCTGGCCCTGGCGATCCCGATCACGGTGCTCGGCACGGTCGCCCCGTGGGCGATGCGCCTCGCCGTGCACTCCGTCGAGGAGGCGGGCACGATCGCCGGCCGGCTCTACGCCCTGTCGACGGTGGGCTCCCTGCTCGGCACGTTCGCCTCCGTGCTCCTGCTCGTGCCGTGGATCGGCACGCGCCGCACGCTGCTCGTCTTCGCGCTGCTCCTGGCGCTCGCCGCCCTGCCGCTCCTGCCCCGGCGCGCGCTGGCCGCCCCGCTCGCGATCGGTCTGCTCCTGCTCATCCCGGAGACGGGCGTGAAGGCGGCGCCCGGCGACACCGTGCTGTGGGAGGGCGAGTCGCCGTACCAGTTCGTGCAGGTCGTGCGCGAGGGCGACGGCGACACCGTGCTGCGCCTCAACGAGGGCTGGGCGACCCACTCGATCAAGGTCGGCCCGACGGGGCTCGTGGGCGGCTACTGGGACCGACCGCTGTGCCTGCCCGTGGCCCTCGACCGCCCCGCGGACGGCCGCCTCGCGGTCCTCGGCAACGCGGCTGGGACGACCGCCGTGCAGTACGCCCGCTTCTGGCCCGCGTGGGCCGTGGACGGCGTCGAGATCGACGGGCTCGTCTCGGAGGCCGGCTACCGCTACTTCGACATGGGCGAGGCGAACCTGACGGTGCACACCGCCGATGCGCGGCCGTGGCTCGAGGCCTCGGACGCGTCCTTCGACGCGATCGCGATCGACGCCTACCGCCAGCCGTACATCCCGTTCCACCTCGTGACGCTCGAGTTCTTCGAGACGGTCCGCGACCGGCTCGCCCCGGGCGGGGCGGTGATGATCAACGTCGGCGCGCCGCCGGGCCAGGACCAGGCGCTGGTGCGGATCGCGCAGACGATGGCCCACGTCTTCCCCGAGGTCGAGCTGGCGCGGGTGAACGAATTCAACACGGTGGTCACCGGCTACCGCGACGCGGGCACGGCCGCCCCGGCCGCGGAGCGGATGGCGGCCCAGACGGGCCCGCTCGCCGACGACTGCCGCGCGCTGGCCGCCGACCGGGAGGTCGTCCCCCGTGCGGGCGAGCCCCTGACGGACGACCACGCCCCCGTCGAGTGGCTGACCGACACGGCGCTCCTGACCTACCTGAGCGAGGGCGCGCCGGGCGCCCAGGGCTGATCCGCCGCCAAATCCGCGGATCCGGCGGTATTCGGGTACCCTTATTCGACTCCCCTAACGCCGGTCGTCCGCCCGGACCCCGGTCGCGAAGGGACCAGCACGAAGCCCCCCGCCGCCTCGCGGCTCAGCCCAGGAGCACCACCCGTGGCCGATCTCGTCATCCGCAACCTCCACGCCAACATCGCCGACACCGACACGGAGATCCTCAAGGGGATCGACCTCGAGATGTCCCGCGGCGAGATCCACGCGATCATGGGCCCGAACGGGTCCGGCAAGTCGACCCTCAGCCACGTGCTGATGGGGCATCCCGGCTACGAGGTGACCGCGGGCGAGGTCCTCTTCATGGGCGAGGACCTGCTCGAGCTGGAGGCTGACGAGCGCTCCCGCGCCGGCCTCTTCCTGTCCTTCCAGTACCCGTTCGCCGTCCCCGGCGTGACCGTCGCCAACTTCATCCGGATGGCCGTCAACGCGCACCGCAAGGGCGGCCCCGAGGGCGAGGACGACCCGATCCGCATCCCGGAGTTCCGCAAGCAGCTGCAGGAGGCGATGGAGCTCCTGGAGATCGACAAGTCGATGTCGTCGCGCTCCCTCAACGAGGGCTTCTCCGGCGGTGAGAAGAAGCGCTTCGAGATCCTCCAGATGGCGATGCTGAAGCCCTCGATCGCGATCCTCGACGAGACCGACTCGGGCCTCGACATCGACGCGCTGCGGATCGTCTCGGGCGGCATCAACCAGCTCGTCGGCCCCGACATGGGCGCGCTGATCATCACGCACTACCAGCGCATCCTCGACCACGTGAAGCCCGACCGCATCCACGTCCTGATGGACGGCCGGATCGTGCGCTCCGGCGGCCCGGAGCTGGCCCACGAGCTCGAGTCCTCCGGCTACGCGGGGATCGCCGAGGAGGTGTCCGCCTGATGGGCAGCATCGAGACGCCCGACGTCGACCTCGGCGAGTACAAGTGGGGCTTCCGCGACGAGGAGAACCCCGTCATCAAGACGGCGAAGGGCCTCGACGAGGAGATCATCCGCCAGATCTCGGCCCACAAGGGCGAGCCGCAGTGGATGCTCGACTTCCGGCTCGAGTCCTACGAGATCTTCAAGTCCAAGCCGATGCCCGAGTGGGGCGCCGACCTCAGCGGCATCGACTTCGACGACATCTTCTACTACCTCAAGCCCGCCGAGGCCAACGCGCGCTCGTGGGACGACGTCCCCGAGACGATCAAGAACACCTTCGAGCGGCTCGGCATCCCCGAGGCCGAGCGCAAGTTCCTGGCCGGCGTGGGCGCGCAGTACGAGTCCGAGGTCATCTACCACTCGCTCAAGACCGAGCTCGAGGACCAGGGCGTCCTGTTCCTCGACACGGACCAGGCGCTGCTCGAGCACGAGGACCTGTTCCGCGAGTACTGGGCGACCGTGATCCCGCCGGCGGACAACAAGTTCGCCGCGCTCAACTCGGCCGTGTGGTCGGGCGGCTCCTTCATCTACGTCCCGCCGGGCGTCCGGATCGAGCAGCCGCTGCAGGCCTACTTCCGCATCAACGCCCAGAACATGGGCCAGTTCGAGCGGACGCTGATCATCGTCGACGAGGGCGCCTACGTGCACTACGTCGAGGGCTGCACCGCCCCGACCTACTCGTCCGACTCGCTGCACTCCGCGGTCGTCGAGATCCTCGTCAAGAAGGGCGGCCGCTGCCGCTACACGACGATCCAGAACTGGTCCAGCAACGTCTACAACCTCGTCACCAAGCGCGCGGTGGCCGAGGAGGACGCGACCATGGAGTGGGTCGACGGCAACCTCGGCTCCAAGATCACGATGAAGTACCCGGCCGTGATCCTGAAGGGCGAGCGCGCCCACGGCGAGATCCTCTCGATCGCCTTCGCCGGCGAGGGCCAGCACCAGGACGCGGGCGGCAAGATCACGCACGTCGCGCCCAACACGACCTCCGTGATCACCTCGAAGTCGATCTCGAAGGACGGCGGCCGCTCCTCCTACCGTGGCCTCCTGCGCGTCAACAAGGACGCCGAGCACTCCAAGTCGAAGGTCGTCTGCGACGCCCTGATCATCGACCCCGAGTCGCGCACCGACACCTACCCGTACATCAACATCTCCGCCGACCAGGTCGACATCGGCCACGAGGCCACCGTCTCGAAGCTCGGCGAGGAGCAGATCTACTACCTGATGAGCCGCGGCCTCTCGGAGGCCGAGGCCTCCGCGCTGATCGTGGCCGGCTTCATCGAGCCGATCACGAAGGAGCTGCCGCTCGAGTACGCGGTCGAGCTCAACCGCCTGATCCAGCTGCAGATGGAGGGCTCGGTCGGATGAGCGCCTGGCTCGCCGAGCGCCGCGACCTCGCGGCGCAGTCCAACGCGCTCCTGCCCGTCCCGACCCTGTCGGACGAGCACTGGCGCTTCACCTCGCTGCGCGGCATCGACTTCGACGCCTTCCGGGCGGTCGAGGCGCCCGCCCCGGGTGAGATCGCGGGCGCGATCCTCGCGGCGGGCGACCACGCCGGCCGCGTGGTGGTCCGCGACGGCGGCGCCGTCGTCGACGAGCTGTCGGAGGCCGCGGCGGCGCAGGGCGTCGCCTTCGGCTCGCTCCGCCGCCTCGCCGAGGAGCGCCCCGAGCTGGTCGAGCCCCTGCTCGGCACGATCGTCGGCTACGACGAGAAGTTCGCCGCCGAGAACGGCGCCCTGTGGACGGACGGCGTGCTGCTGCACGTGCCGGCCGGCGTCAAGGTCGCCGAGCCGTTCCACGTCGCCTACGAGATCGCCACGGAGGGCGCGGCCCAGCAGTGGCGCGCGCTGATCGTCGTCGAGGAGGGCGCCGAGGCGACCCTCGTCGAGGAGCACCTGTCCGGCCTGCCGGGCTACGCCAACGGCGTCGCCGAGGTCCAGGTCGGCGTCGCCGGGCACCTCACCTACGTGGTCGTCCAGGACCGCTGCGACGCGGCGCTGCACTTCGCCGCCCACCGCGCGGAGATCGCCAAGGACGGCCTGCTCGACTGGGCGGCCTGCTCGACGGGCGCGCGCACGGGCAAGACCCGGATGGAGACCCGCCTCACGGGCGAGGGCGCCACGGGCCGCCTCAGCGGCGTCTACGTGGTCGACGACAAGCGCCACCTCGACCTCGACACGACGCAGGAGCACGACGCCCCGAACGCGGTCTCCGACCTCGCCTTCAAGGGCGTGCTGCTCGACGAGGCGCGCTCGGTCTGGCGCGGCGTGATCCGCGTCGCCGAGGGCGCGCAGGGGACCGACTCCTACCAGGAGAACCGCAACCTGCTGCTCTCGTCGAAGGCCCGCGCCGACTCCATCCCGGGGCTCGAGATCGACACCAACGACGTGCGCTGCACCCACGGCGCCACGGCGGGGCCGGTCGACCCGATGCTGCGCTTCTACCTGATGAGCCGCGGCGTGCCCGCGGCCGAGGCCGAGCGGGTGATCGTGGAGGGCTTCCTCGAGGAGGCGCTGGAGCGCATCCCCGACGAGCGCATCCGCGTGGCGCTGACCGAGCACGTCATGCGCCGCATCCCGTCCTAGCCGGGACGCGGGCGGGACCCTAGGCTTCCGGGGCGATGGCCACGCGGTGCTTCATGGGCGCGTTCCCGCTCGCGCGCGTCGGCGCCGAGCCGGCGGACGCCGTGCTGTTCGGGGCGCCGCACGGCACCCCCTACCCCGGCATCGACAACGCGCCGCACGCGGGCTCGATGCAGGCGCTGCGCGAGGCGATGGCCAACGACGCGGACTGGGTCGACCACTGGAGCTACGACGTCGGCGGCCCCCTGATGGGCACGCGCGGGTTCCGCCTCGGCGACCTCGGCGACCTGCCCACGACGGCTCAGGACGGGCCGGGCAACCGCGCTCTGATCCGCGACACGGCGGCGGCGATCGCGGCGGCGGGCGCGGTGCCGCTGATGGTCGGCGGCGACGACTCCGTGCCGATCCCGTTCCTCGCCGGCCTCGAGGGGCTCGGGCCGATCACCATCCTGCAGATCGACGCGCACATCGACTGGCGCGAGGAGCGCCGCGGCGAGCCGCTCGGCTACTCGTCGACGATGCGGCGCGCCTCCGAGATGCCGCACGTCGAGCGGATCGTGCAGGTCGGGATGCGCGCCTTCGGGAGCGCCCGCGCCCCCGAGGTCGAGCACGCCGCCGCCTGGGGCGCCGAGATCGTGCCGGCGCGCGCGGTGCACCACCACGGCGTCGGACCCGTGCTGGACCTGATCCCGCCGGGGTCGAACGTGGCGATCACGATCGACATGGACGCCTTCGACGCGAGCCTGATGCCCGCGGTGATCGCCCCCTCCCCCGGCGGCCTCGACTACACCCAGGTCACGGACCTGATCGCCGGCGTCGCCGAGCGCGGGCGCATCGCCGCGTTCGACCTGATCGAGTTCGTGCCCGCGCGCGACGCGGACGGCAGCGCCGTCCTCACCACCGCCTACCTGCTGCAGTTCGCGATCGCCACGCTGGCCAACCGCTGACGGCTAGCGCCGCCGCGCGATCGCGATCTCCTGGATGGAGCGCGACAGCGTGCCGACCGGCGGGGTCAGCACCGTGCGCACCGCGAAGACCGTGCGGCCCTTGCGCACGAGCGCACGGCCGGGCCCCGTCATGCGGCAGCGGAGGGTGTACACGCCCGGGCCGCCGATCGCGCGCCCGGTGCTGCAGTAGACGCGGCGCGTCCGGACGACGGCCATCGCCAGGTTGCCGGCCTGATCGGCGGTGACCGTGACCGAG
>CAIQOY010000058.1 GCA_903873565.1 uncultured Actinomycetes bacterium | reverse complement strand
GTGCTCGAGCCCGGCCGGGTGGCCGTGGTCTTCGAGGACCGCCGCCGGCCCGGCCAGTGGTGGCGCCATGGGCGCTGAGCCCGCCTACGCCGAGCTGCACTGCCACTCGGCCTACTCCTTCCTCGACGGGGCCGCGCACCCCGAGGAGCTCGTCGACCGCGCCGCCCGGCTCGGGCTGGCGGGGCTCGCCCTGACCGACCACGACAACCTCTGCGCGGCGCTGCCCTTCGCCCAGGTCGCCCGCGCCGCGGGGCTCGCGCCGATCACGGGCTGCGAGCTGACCGTCGCCGACGCGGCGGGGCCCATGCACCTCGTGCTCCTGGCCGAGGACCGCGCGGGGCACGCGAACCTCTGCCGGCTGGTCACGCTGGCCCACGCGGGCACGCGGCCGGGCGGCGCCGCGCTCGAGCCCGCCGCGCCGCTCGCGGCCGTGCTCGAGCACGCCGCCGGGCTGACCTGCCTGACCGGCTGCCCCGCCCACGGCGCGCTCGCCCACCCCGACCCGGCCGTGGCCCGTCGGCGCCGCGACCTCCTGCTCGAGGCCTTCGGCGACCGGCTCGCCGTCGAGCTGCAGCGCCCGCTGCGCCAGGGCGCGGAGGCCGTCCTGCGGCGGCTGGCCGGACTCGCCCGGGAGCGCGGCCTGCCCGTGGTGGCGACCAACGACGTGCACATCCACCTGCGCCGGCGCGGGCCCCTGCAGGACGCCCTGGTGGCGATCCGCACCCACGCGCCGCTCGGGACGCGCACGGAGGCCCTGCGCGGCAACCGCGAGCACGTCCTCAAGGGCCCCGCGGAGATGGCCCGGCTCTTCCGCGACCTGCCGCAGGCCCTGACGGAGACCCTGCGGATCGCGGAGCGCTGCCGCTTCGACGTGACCGCCGACCTCGGCTACCGGCCGCCCGAGGGCGCCGACGACCCCGACCGCGCCCTCGCGGCGCTCTGCCGCGACCGGCTCGACGAGCGCTACCCCGCCGGCCGCCGGGCGGCGCTCGAGCGCCTCGACACGGAGCTCGCGCTGATCCGCCGGCACGGGCTGGCCGGCTTCTTCCTCCTGCACCGGGACATCCTCGAGCTGGCCCGGGAGGTCGCGGCGGAGGTGCGCGGGCCCGACGCCGCCCGCGCCGTCCTGCCGCCGGGACGCGGGCGCGGCTCCAGCGTGGGCTCGATCGTCTGCTACCTGACCGGGCTCTCGCACGTGGACCCGCTGGCGGCCGGCCTGTCCCTCGGGCGCTTCCTCAACGAGGAGCTGGCCTCCACCCCCGACATCGACCTCGACTTCCCCCGCGACATCCGCGAGCGGCTGATCCTGCGCATCCACGAGCGCTACGGGCCGCGCCGCTCGGCCCTCGTCGGGGCCTTCGCCACCTACCGGGCGCGCGGGGCGATCCGCGAGCTCGGCCGCGCGCTGTCCCTCCCCAGCGCCGACATCGCGCGCCTGGCCGCCGCCTCCGACGGCTGGAACGCCGAGCTGGTCGGCGAGGAGATCCGCCGCGTGCCCGGGCTCGCCGAGCGCGCCGACGAGCCGCGCCTGCGGCTGCTCGCCGCGCTCTGCCGGCAGATCGCGGGCCTCCCGCGCCACCTCTCCCAGCACCCGGGCGGGATGATCGTCTCCGATCGGCCGCTCGACCTGATCGTGCCGCTGCAGCCCGCGGCCACGGCCGGGCGCACGATCTGCCAGTGGGACAAGGACGCCTGCGCCGACGCGGGCCTGCTCAAGATCGACCTGCTCGGGCTCGGCATGCTCAGCGCCGTCGAGCGCTGCGTCCAGGAGATCGCCCGCACGGGCGCGGCCGTCGACCTCTCGCGGATCCCGCTCGACGACCCCGGCGTGTACCGGGAGATCCGCGCCGCCGACACGGTCGGGGTCTTCCAGATCGAGTCGCGCGCCCAGATGCAGACGCTCCTGCGCGTCCAGCCCGAGTGCCTCGACGACCTCGTCGTGGAGGTGGCGCTGGTCCGCCCCGGGCCGATCCAGGGCGGCGCCGTGCACCCGTACATCAACCGCCGCGCGGCCCGCCGCGCCGACCCGGACTGCCCGATCCCCTACGACCACCCGCTGCTCGAGGAGCCCCTGCGCGAGACGCTCGGCGTGATCATCTTCCAGGACCAGGTGCTCGACGTCGCCCAGGCGCTCGCCGGCTTCACGCCGGGCCAGGCCGAGGCGCTGCGCCGGGCCATGAGCCGGCGCCGCAGCCGCGCGGCGATCGCCGCCCAGTGGCGCGCCTTCCGGGCGGGGGCGGCGGCGCGCGGCGTGCCCGAGGAGACCGCGCGCACCGTCTTCCGGCGGATCATCGCCTTCTCCGCCTTCGGCTTCCCCAAGTCGCACTCCGCGGCGTTCGCGCTGCTCGCCTACCAGAGCGCGTGGCTGCGCCACCACCACCCCGCGGCCTTCCTGGCCGCCCTGCTCAGCGAGCAGCCGATGGGCTTCTACCCGCCGGCCTCGCTCCTGCGCGACGCCGAGCGCCGCGGCGTGCCGCTGCACCCGGTCGACGTCAACCGCTCGGACGTGGAGGCCCGGGTCGAGCCCCCGGACGGCGGCGTGCGTCTCGGGCTGCGGCAGGTGGCGGGCCTCGGCGCCGAGGACGCCGAGGCGCTCGTGGCCGAGCGCGCGGCGGGCCCCTACCGCGACCTGCGCGACCTCGCCGCCCGCATCGACCTGCCCCGCGACCGGCTCGAGGCGCTGGTGGCAGCCGGCGCCTGCGACGCCTTCGGCGCGCGCCGGCGGCTGCTCTGGGAGCTCGGCCTCGCGGTGCGCTCCGAGCGCGGGCCCGGAGGCCGCCAGCTGGCGCTCGACCTGCGCCTCGGCGAGGCGCCGCCCCTGCCCGAGCCGAGCGCCTGGGAGCTGCTCGTCGCCGACTACGCCCACACCGGGGTGTCCCTGCGGACCCACCCGATCGCCCAGCTGCGGGCGTCGGTGCCCGGGGCCACCGACAGCCGCGGGCTGGCGGCCCTGCCGCACGGGACGCCGGTGCGGCTGCCCGGCCTCGCCGTGGCCCGCCAGCGCCCGGCCAGCGCCCGCGGCGTGGTCTTCCTCCTGCTCGAGGACGAGCACGGCCTCGTCAACCTGGTCCTGATGCCCGACGTCTACGAGCGCCACCGGCTGCTGGCCCGGGCGGAGCCGCTGCTCCTCGCCGAGGGCGTCGTCGAGCGCCGCGACCGCCAGCTCAACCTCGTCGTCAAGCGGCTCAGCCCGCTCGGCACGCCGGGACGGCCCGCGCTCGCCGAGGCGCCGCCCGACCCGGCCGAGCTGCGCCGCGTGGCGCCGGCGCCGCAGCACTTCGCCCAGGGGCGGCGGCGGGCGTAGGCCTCAGCGGTAGACGAGGACGGGCATGCCGACCGTCGCGAACTCCCACACGACGGGCGCATCGCCGAACGGGAGCCGGACGCAGCCGTGGCTGGCCGGGTAGTCCGGGACGTCGGCGTACTCGTGCAGGGCGATGCCCTGGTTGAAGTAGACCGCGTAGGGCAGCCACGACTTGAAGGGCTTCGACCAGCTCATGCGCTCCATCCGGGTGACGCTGAAGCGGCCCGGCGGGGTGTTGCCGGTGGCGCCGGTCGAGACCTGGATCGCGCGCTCCACCTTGCCCCGCCCGTTGACCAGGAGCGCGACCTGGTTGGCGAGGTCGACCTCGATGTGCGGTCCCTCGTCGGGGAAGCGGGCGACGGGCCGATCGGCACGCAGCATCCGCGCGAAGGTGCGCGCGCCGACGGTGCCGTCGCGCTCCCGGCGCAGGGTGCCCTGGAAGGCGTTGACGGCGTGCCAGGTCATGGCGCCGTACTGGCCGTTGACGAAGCGCGGCGACAGGTAGCCGAGCCGCGACAGGTGCTGCTGCATGGCCCGCACCGCCGGTCCGCGGTCGCCGACCTCGAACCCGCCCGGGAAGCCGGAGCCCGGATCGCGGCCCGCGGCGGCCCGGAAGCCGACCGCGAAGTAGCTGGAGGCCGCGACCTTGCCCCAGCCGGTCAGGCGCTTCGCGCCCGCGCTCATCGAGTTGCGGGTGTCGGTGCCCATGCCGCTGACGATGGCGCCGTCGCCGCCGTCGAGGACGGTCCAGCCGATCAGCCAGTTGAGGACGCCGCTCGACCAGCGCATCGTGTCGCGCGAGGTGCGGACGGAGCGCTCCATGCGGGTGACGCCCTGGCCGCTGGTCCAGCGGCGCACGTCGACGACCGTCTGCACCCGGGCGACGTTGTCGAAGATGACCGGCACGCTGCGCGTGGCGTCGCGCAGGCTGGCCTGCAGCTGGGCCCCCGACGCGGCGGTGAAGCGGGTGCGGCCGTCGGAGGGCGGGTGCACGGCGTAGACGACGTTGCGATCGCGCATGGCGGCGATCCAGTTGATCGAGACCGAGCGCGAGCCGTCGGGCAGGTTGACCACGATCGGGGTGCGCACGCCCGCGTCGCGCAGGGCGCGCAGATGGCGCTGCTGCGACCAGATCCAGGCCTCGGTGTCGCCGCAGGCCACGCCGGTCAGGTGGATGCCGCAGTCGGGATCGACGTCGGGCAGGTACCAGACGTTGTCCTTGCCCTTGAACCAGCTGGCGAGCTCGCGCAGCCAGGGCGTCTGGTCCTGCTCGCCGACGGCGACGTTGGCCACGAGCAGGACCAGGCCGCGGGAGCGCGCAAGCCGCTGCAGGCGCAGGAGCGCCCGGCGGTGCTCGGGCGTATTGGCGAGGCTCGAGACGTTGACGCGCACGACGTTGCCGCCGATCCGCTGGATCTGCCGGAACGCGCGCGGCGCGCCGGCGATCGACACGGGCGGCAGCGCCTGCCCGGGCTGCGTCGGCGCGAAGCGCCCCTCGCCCCAGACCACCCCGCGCACCTTCAGCTCCTGGCGGGAGCCGTCGAGGATGCGGTCGCCCTTGACCCGCGCCGGCTTGGCGTCGGCGACGGCGCTGCCCCCCATCAGGGCCACGAGGGCGAGCGCGGTGGCGGTCGCGGTGGTGCGTGTCCGGCGGCGCGGCACGTCGGATCCTTCGCCCCACCGGGGGCGAATCCTGCCGGGTGTACCCTGAGGCGGTGCGCCGGCTCCCCGTCCTCGCGCTCGCCCTCCTGGCGGCGGTCGCGGCGTGGCCCGCGGCGGCCTCGGCGGGCGCCTACGGGATCGCGCTCGATGGCGCCTTCGCCACCTCGGGGACGGCCGCGTGGAACGACGCGCGCGCGCTCAGCGTCAGCTGGGTGCGGGTGGACGTGCGCTGGTCAGAGGTCGCCCCGACGGCGCCGACGAGCGCACGGCTGCCGAGCGGCAAGGGCTACGACTGGGGCGCGGTCGACGCCAAGGTGCGGGCCGCCGCCGACCCGGCCCACCCCGCGTCGGTCCTGATCTCCGTCTGGGGCACGCCCGACTGGGCGCGGCAGGACGGCGGCGCCGGCGGCGAGCCCGGCAACGGCGCGTTCCTGCCCAAGCGCGCGCACTGGCGCAACTTCGTGGCCGCGCTCGCGACGCGCTACAGCGGCGCCTACGTCTCCAACGGCAGCGCCCTCCCCCGTGTCAGCGCCTTCGAGATCTGGCCCGCCCCGAACCTGCAGGCGGGCCTGCGCCCGCAGCGGCTGGCCGGCCGCCTCGCCGCGCCGGCGCTCTTCAAGGGCCTGCTGGCCGGCGCCGCGACCGAGATCCGGGCCGTGGCCGCGGCCAACGGCTACACGGCCACGATCATCTCCGGCGGGGTCGCCCGCACGGACCCGGCGAGCACGGCGGACACGCAGCCCGTCGCCTTCCTGCGGGCGATGGCCCGGGCCAGGGTGACGCTGGACGCGATCGGCCTGCGGCTGTCGCCGCCGTCGGGCGTCGAAGGCGTCGCGGAGGCCGGCAACCTGTCCGCCTCCGACGTCAACGGCGCGGTCGCGGTCGTCGACGCCTACTGGCCCGGGCAGGCCCGCGCGCTCTGGCTGACCGGGTACGGGGCGCCGTCCGGGCCGGCCGAGGCGGGCCGCACCGACGCGACCCAGCAGGCCGCCGTCGCCGTGTTCCTCGCCGCCGCCCAGAACGCGCGCGTCGCCGTCGGGGTCTGGGATGCGCTGCAGGACACCCCGGCCGCCCCCTATGCGGGTCTGCGCGCCACGGCGCCCGCCGCCGACCAGACCGGCGCCCCGAAGCCGTCCTGGACGACGTGGACGACGATCGTGCCGCCGCCCGTGACCTAGCCCTGGCGCAGCGGCAGCACGAGGGCCTCGCCGTCAAGCGCGAAGCCGAACGGCTCGGCCAGCGAGCGCACGGCCTGGTCGTGCACGTTGCTCGCGAGGACCGCCCGGCCGCAGGCGCGCTGGCGCGCGGCGTCGATGGCGCGGGCGAGCAGCCCGGACCCGATCCGCTGGCCGCGCCCGTCGGGGTGCACGTACAGCTCGACGATGCGCAGGTCGCGCGGCCCCGGCGGCGCCGTCACGGCCTGCCAGGCCACGTAGGCCGCGATCCGCCGCTCCACGAGCCCGACGCGGACGTCACCGGCGGAGATCCGCGGCAGCATCCAGTGCTCCCAGGCCCCCGCATCCCGGCCGCCGTCGTCGCCCGTCTCCTCGCGGTAGCGCACCCAGAGGGCGTGCAGCGCGGGCAGGTCGGCGGCGGCCGCCGGTCGGATCACGCGCCCTCGTACTCCACGAGCG
>CAIQOY010000057.1 GCA_903873565.1 uncultured Actinomycetes bacterium | reverse complement strand
CAGAAGGCGCTGCAGTCGGCGTTCGACGCCGCCGGCACCACCGGGCAGGTCCCGCTCGAGCAGGCCGCCGCCGTGGCCGCCACGTTCCAGCGGCTGATCGCCTCCGACGTCGTCTACACCGACTCCTACCAGGACCCCGTCAAGGGGGCCCTCGCGTCGCGCTCGATCAACGCCACGGTCGAGAACTCGCAGTTCGTCGACCCGAAGCTGATCGAGTTCGCGGCGCCGCAGCGGATGCAGTCGATCCTCAACGCGCTGCTCGGCGGCGTGCCCGTCGACAACGCCGATGGCGAGTCGGCGGACGGCACGACGCCGGCCGACGGCCAGCTGCACGGCACGACGCTGATCTCCACGGTGTTCGCCCCGGGTGACATCCAGCTCGACCCGTCGATCGTCAACGAGGTCGACAGCGCCAACAACATGGCCTTCGCCGTCACCGTCCAGAACTCGGGCGACGCGACCGAGGTCGCCATCAAGGTGAACGTCACGCTGCGCGCGAAGGGCATGGACGACCGCACGCTGCCGACGGGCGAGATCACCACGCTCGACCCGGGCGCCGAGGGCACCGTCGAGATCCCGTTCGGCCTCTCCGACATCGTCTTCGACGACGTCGTCACCGCGAAGGTGACGGTGGAGAAGGTGCCGGGCGAGGAGAACGTCGACAACAACATCGGCGTCTACGAGATCCAGTTCCGGCTCCAGCCCGCCTAGGGGCTGCGGGCGGGTGGCCGTCGACACGGAGACCGCCGTCGCGCTGGCGCTCGGCGCCGCGGGCCTCGCCCTCGCGCTGATCGCGCTGGTGGTGGCGGTGCGCACCGCGCGCTGGGCGGGCCGGCTGCGGCGCGCCGAGCAGGCGCTCCTGGACGGCGAGCCCGTCGACCTCGTCGAGTTCGCGGTCGGCATGCAGGCGCGGATGGAGCGCCTCGAGGACGACGGCGAGAAGCTGCGCCACGAGGTCGTCTCGGCGCTCGGGCAGCTCGACGTGCTCCTGCGCCGCCGCGCGATCGTCCGCTACGACGCCACCGCGGAGGACGAGGGGCGCCGCTCGAGCTCGCTGGCCCTGCTCGACCGCAACGGCTCGGGCATCGTGATCAGCTCCGTCCACGCCGGCTCGACGACGAGCATCTTCGTGAAGGACGTGCTGCGCGGGGCGGCCGGCTCGATCGCCCTCACCCCCGAGGAGGAGCAGGCGATCCAGATCGCGCTGCGCTGAGGCCGCCTGCTACCCTCGGAGCCAGGATGGCCGGCAGCGTGCTCGTGCTCAACGCGACGTACGAGCCCCTCAACGTGACCAGCGTCTGGCGGGCCTGCAGCCTGATCCTGTCCCGGAAGGCCGAGGTGCTCGAGGCGCACCCGGACCGCACGATCAACTCGCCGTCGACGTCCCTGCCGCACCCGGTGGTGATCCGGCTCGTCTCCTACGTGAAGGTGCCGCGCTTCACGTCGCGGCGCATCACGCGCCGCGCGCTGTTCGCCCGCGACGCCCACACCTGCCAGTACTGCGGCAGCCGCGCGCGGCTGACGCTCGACCACGTGGTGCCCCGCTCGCGCGGCGGCGCCTCCGACTGGGAGAACGTCGTGACGGCCTGCGCGCCGTGCAACCTGCGCAAGGGCGACCGCCTGCCGCACGAGGCGGGAATGCCCCTGCCGCGCGCGCCGCGCGCGCCCCACCCGGACCTCTACCTGACGCTCGGCACCTCGACGATCCCGGCGGTCTGGCGCCCGTACCTGCCGTCGGCGGGCCGCGACCCCGAGGCGGAGCCCGAGCTGCCGCTCGCGGCCTGAGCGGGCCGCCGGGCCGCCCGCGAGCCCGTGCTACCGTCGCCGCGACCATGACGGACCCCGCCCTCGACGCCGCGGAGCGCGCGACCCGCCACCTCGGCCTGCTCTCCGAGACGATCGGGGCGGTGACCAGCTCGCTCGACCTCGCGGAGGTCACGGACGCGGTGGCGGTCGCCGTGGCGCGCGCCTTCGGGACGGACGCCTGCTTCGTCTACGCCTTCGACGAGCCGTCGAACGACCTCGTGCTGCAGGCCGTGCACGGCACCCACGTGGAGGCCACCGCGGGCCCGCCGCGGATGCAGGTCGGGGAGGGGCTGACCGGGTGGGCGGCGGAGACCCGGGAGCCCGTCGCGATCGCCGCCGACGCGCACCTCGACCCGCGCTTCAAGGAGTTCCCGAACCTGCCGGAGCGCCGCTTCCAGAGCCTGCTCGCGGTGCCGATCCTCGACCGCCGCGAGCGCCTCGCCGGGGCCATGAACGTGCGCACCGTCCAGCCGCGCGAGTACCACCCCGACGAGATCGCGCTGCTCGAGACGATCGCGCGCCAGGTCGCGCAGGCGATCGAGAACGCGCGCCTCTACGAGCGCTCGCAGCGCCGCGTGGCGGAGCTCGAGGCCCTCGGCAGCATCTCGCAGGCCGTCGCCGAGTCGCTGTACCTCGAGGAGGCCCTCGCGCATATCGCCGAGGCCGCCGAGCGGGCTGCGCACGCCGAGGTCTGCGCGCTCGTGATCGAGGGCGCCGAGGAGGGCGAGGCGGTCACGCGCCGCTCGTCGGCGGCGGGGCCCGACGACGCGGCCCTCGCCGACCTCGGCGCGCGCGCCCCCGTCGACGAGGACGGCGTCCTCGCGGTGCCGCTCCTGTGGAAGGCGCGCCGGCTCGGGGCGCTCGTGGCCACCACGCCCGGCCGCCGGCCCTTCACGCCGGAGGAGCGGATGCTGCTCGGCAGCGTCGCCAACCAGGCCGCGGCGGCCGTCGAGTCGAGCCGCGGGGTGATGCGCGGGATCGTGGCCCAGGAGATCCACCACCGCGTCAAGAACAACCTCCAGACCGTGGCGTCGCTCCTGCGCCTGCGCGCCTCCGGCCAGGACCCGGCCCGCGCGCTCGCCGAGTCCGTCGACCGCATCCTCTCGATCGCCGAGGTGCACGACCTCCTGACCGCGAGCCGCGAGGGCGACGTCGACCTCGCGGACCTGATCCGCCGCGTGGCGGCGATGCTCGGGCACGGGCTCGGCACGCTCCCCGCCGAGCAGGAGCTCGCCCACGTCGAGGTGCCCGGCGACGAGGCGACCGCCGTGGCGCTGGTCTTCTCCGAGCTCTACGCCAACGCGCTCGAGCACGGCGGCGGCGACGTCGCCGTGCGGCTGCGGGCGGACGGCGATCGGATCGAGCTGGTGGTCGAGGACCGCGGGCCCGGCCTGCCGGAGGGCTTCGACCCGGAGCGCTCGCTCGGGCTCAAGATCGCCCGCGCGCTGAGCGCCGACCGGCTGCACGGCGAGCTGGCCCTCGAGGACGCCGCGCCCGGCGTACGCGCGCGGCTGACCTGGGGGGCGGCGTGAGGGTCCTGATCGCCGAGGACGAGACGATCATCCGCCTCGACGTGCGCGCGCTCCTCGAGCGGGCCGGCCACGAGGTGGTGGCGGAGGCCCGCGACGGCCAGGAGGCGGTCGCGCTGGCCGCCGAGCATGCGCCGGACCTGATCGTGATGGACGTGCGCATGCCGCACATGGACGGCATCGAGGCGGCGCGTGAGATCAGCCGGGCGCGACCCGTGCCGATCGTGATGCTGACCGCCTACGCCGAGTCCGACCTCGTCGCCCGGGCCTCGGAGGCGGGTGCGTTCGGCTACCTCGTGAAGCCGTTCCGGGAGGTCGACCTCCTGCCCGCGATCGACACCGCGCGGGCCCGCTTCGACGAGCTCGCGGCGCTGCGCGCCGAGGCCGCCGACCTCGCCGAGGCGCTGGCCTCGCGCAAGGCCGTCGAGCGCGCGAAGGGCATCCTGATGGAGCGCGACGGCATCGACGAGGCGGAGGCCTTTCGCCGGATCCGCGCCGCCAGCCAGAAGACGGGCAAGCCGATGCGCGTCGTGGCCGACGCGCTGATCGCGACCCTGGGCGCGGAGGCGGGCGGGGCGTGAGCGCGGTCCCCGGCGTCGTCGAGCGCGTCGATCAGGGCACCGGCACCGGCCTCGGCCCGCCCTGGCACGTGATCGTCCTCAACGACGACCACAATACCTTCGAGGGGGTCGCCCGCTCACTGGCCGCCGTCCTGCCCGGCGTCGACTACGCCCGCGGCATGGCCTTCGCCAACCGCATCCACAACGCGGGCCGCGCGATCGTGTGGACGGGCCACCGGGAGCTCGCCGAGCTCT
>CAIQOY010000056.1 GCA_903873565.1 uncultured Actinomycetes bacterium | reverse complement strand
CGGCGGGACACCCGGTCCCGCGGGGCTCACCGGCGCCTGGGGACCAGACCATGACGAAACCGCTCCGCACTGGCGATGGCATCCGCCGCGGCGGGGCGCAGTACGCGGCGATCCACGTGGCGCTCGCTCGGGCGTCGGCGCACGAGCTGGCCCGGACCGGGTTCGGGGACTTCGCGCCGGCAGCGGTGGCCGCACGCGCTGGAGTGTCGACCCGCACGGCCTTCCGCCACTACGAGACCAAGCTCGCCCTGGCGGTGGCCGGTATCCAGTCGCTGCCCACCTACGCGGGGTGGCTCGCCGCCACGGGGCCCGACGATCCATTCGCCGAGCGGCTGCGCCGCGGGCTCCGCACCGGCGCGCAGCACGACGAGCTGGTCGCCCACATCACGGCCACCTGCCTGTCGTTCCGCGAGACGCAGCCCGAGCTCCTGCGCGCGCTGAAGCGGCATGTGCTGACCCCGCGCCAGCGCGAGATCGAGCGGTTCCTGGACGAGGGCAAGCGCGCCGGCGTGTTTCGAGCGGACGTCGCCGCGCCGGCCTTCGCAGCCGCCGATCTCGGCATCTTCATGCTGGCGGCCCTGGGGCAGTTCCGGCTCGGCCGCGGCGAGACGCGGGCGGCCCGGATGTTCGCGCAGCTCTGGCCGATGCTGGCGGTAGACGCCCATCTGGGCGACTGACCGACCGCGCCGCCGCCGGCCAACCGTGATGCTGAACACAAAATGGCAGCAATCACTGCCAAATATGAACAATCCGCCGATACAGTCGGCGGCATGGACACCCGCAGATCACCCCACCACCCCCGGCGCCGCCTGGCGCTGGGCTCGCTCACCGCGCTGATGGCCGCCGCCGCGGCGGGACTTCCCGCCACCGGCGCCGCATCCGTCGCGTCCGACCAGTGGCAGGCGCTCGACCCTTCCGTGGACGCGCCCGCGGCCGACATCCTCGCCGGGGTCGCCGCGGGTGAGGAGTCCTCGCTCGTGGCCGTCTACGACGTCGACGGCCGGCCCGTGGTGCGGGTGATCGACAGCGCCACCCGTGCGGACGCCGCGCGGGTGATCGACGCCCAGCAGCAGAACCCCGACCTCGTGAGCATCGAGGTCGACGTGCCCGTGCAACTCGTCGCGGACGATGGGATCTCCTCCCGGAGCACGGGCGACCCGCGCCGCGGCGAGCTCTGGGGCCTCGACCGCCTGCGCGTGGGGCCCCTCTGGGGCCTGACCCGCGGCGGCGGCATCGATGTCGCCGTGATCGACACCGGCGTCGCCGAGCACGAGGACCTGCAGGGCTCCTTCGGGCCCGGCATCGACATCCTCAGCGGCGGCTCCGGGCGCCGTGACGGCCACGGCCACGGCACGCACGTGGCGGGCACGATCGCCGCCACGGCCGGCAACGGCATCGGCGTGGCCGGCGTCGCGCCGGACGCGCGGATCATGCCCGTGCGCGTGCTCGACGATGGCGGGTCGGGCACGGCCGGCGACGTCGCCCGCGGGATCGTCTGGGCGACGGACAACGGGGCCGAGGTCATCAACATGTCGCTCGGCGGCTCGTCCCCCTCGGTGTCGATGGAGAAGGCGATCGAGTACGCCGTCGGCCGCGGGGTGACGGTGATCGCGGCGAACGGCAACGACGGCTCGGACGCCGCGCCCTCCTACCCCGCCGCGTACGACGGCGTCGTGGCCGTGGGCGCGACGACGCCGGCGGACCTCCGGGCCGGCTTCAGCTCCCAGAACACGGTCGTCGACATCGCGGCGCCGGGGCAGGGGATCCTGTCCACGCTGCCCGGCAACCGCTACGCCTCCAAGGACGGTACGTCGATGGCCTCACCGCACGTCGCCGGCGTCGCCGCCCTCATGCACGCCTACGCGCGCTCGACCGGCGCCAGCGTCAACGTGTCGGGGATCCTGACCGGCACGGCGCAGGACCTCGGCGCACCGGGCCGCGACCGCGACTTCGGCCACGGCCTGGTCGACCCCGCCCAGGCGCTGCGCGCCATCGCGGGCGACGAGGCCGCTCCCGGGGCGCCCGCGAACCTGCGGGCGGAGTCCACGTGGTGGAGCCGGGCCACGATCACCTGGGAGCTGCCCGCCTCGGGGGCGGCGGTCACCGCCACCCGGGTGGCGTTCGCCGACGGCTCGCCGGCCTGCCTCATGACCGCTCCCGCGACCTCCTGCGTGCTGCAGGGGCTGAAGGGCGGCACTCGCTACGAGCTGACCGCCAGCTCGATCGGCCTCGTGCGCGGGTCCGCACCCACGCAGCCGGTCGTGTTCACCACGCCGGCCCGGCCCGACGCCGCGGGCGACACGCTGGAGGCGGCGACCGCCCTGGACGTCGCCCGGCCGGTCGAGGAGATCCTCGACAACCCCGATGACGTCGACTGGTGGACCTTCACCCTCACCGGTCGCGTGAACACCCCGGACATCCACCTCACGAACCTGCCGAGCGACTACGCGATCCAGCTCTACCGGATCGACGAGCGGCGTCGCGTGCAGCAGCTCTGGCACGGCCAGGCGGTGGGGACGCGCAGCGAGATCATGGGCTCGCGCTTCTGGTACTGGGAGCCGGGCACCTACCTGATCAAGGTCACGCCGGCCAAGGGGGCCGCCACCAGCGAGACGCAGCCCTACCGCCTGCAGGTCTTCGCGGGACAGGTGGCGCCCGTCCCGACTCCGACCCCGACGCCGACTCCGACCCCGACGCCGACCCCGACGCCGGCCCCGACCCCGACCCCGACCCCGACCCCGGGTCCGGCGCCCGTCGACCCGCTGCCGGGTGACACCCAGAGCGGTGCCACCCCGCTGCCCGCGACCGGCACCGTCCGGGCGGTGATGCGGTCCACGACCGACGCCCAGTGGTGGAGCTTCACGCCGACGACGAGTGGCACCTTCCAGGTGCTGCTCGGCGAGCTGCCGCGCAACTACGGCCTCGCCGTCTACTACCCCGGCGGCAGCTCGAGCGCGACGGGATCCACGACGCGGGATCGCACGCTGACGATCACCGCGAAGGCGGGGCAGCGGGTCACCATCAAGGTGAGCGTCGACACGGGCGGCTTCGCGCCGACCGCGCCGTACCGGCTGACCGTGACGAGCCTCGGCTAGGGCGACGCGCGCGATGGGGGCGGGAGGAGCCGCCCCCATCGTGCGCCGTCCCTCGACGAGGCGGCTGAGGATGCCGGCGTCGGTCCGGACTCAGGAACGAGGTGGGCAGACCGGCAGCGGCAGGTCCCCGATCGGGTTCTGCGTCATCCGCTCGAGCGTCAGCTCCATCGCCCGCGGGGTGATGGAGCCGGGCGTGTCGGCGTACGGACGGTCGAAGAAGGCGATCACGACCAGGGCCGCCGAGGCGATGAAGAGCGGTGCGACGATGACCAGGATGTGGCCCCAGGCCGGCTTCGAGCGGTCCGCGTACACGACCAGCGACCCGATCGTGATGATCGACCCGAAGATCAGGAGCAGCCACAGGATCGGCGGCACGCCGCTGCCGGCGATCTGGAGCATCTGCATGTGCGCCGCCAGCCGCTGCTGGTTGGCCGTCTCCCAGAGGTCGAGGCCGGGTCCCGCCGCGTCGGCGTTCTCCGCGAGGATGCCGTCCATCATCCCGAGCGTCGCGATCAGCTCGGGCTGCAGGCGCGTGTCGCCGGAGCGCACGGCCGGCCACGACACGTCGATGACCTCCTCGGCGTAGCAGACGAGCTGATCGCGCAGCGGGTCTCCGACCGACCGGTCCATGAACGTCGAGGCGCGCGCCATCGACATCACGGCCTCCGCCTCGGACGCCGCGGACTGCTGGGCGCTCAGGTACTGCTCGAAGGTCAGCGACAGCGTGAAGGCGATCAGGAGCGACATCGCGCCGGCCGTGACGGCGTAGACGCTCGTCGGGGTGCGCTCGCCGCGGCCGCCCTCGGGACTGCGACGGGCGACGAGGATGTACGCGGCCGAGCCCACGGCGATCGTGAGCAGGACGATCGCGATGGCGATGGGGAGGGTCACGCGGGCAGCCTAGACACTGTGGGGTATGCTCGCCCGGTGCGCACCGGTGTCGTCTTTCCCCAGACCGAGATCGGCCCGCGGCCCGCTGACGTCCGCCGCTACGTGGAGACGGCGGAGCGGCTCGGCTTCGGGCACCTGATCGTCTTCGACCACGTGGTCGGGGCCGACCCCGAGGTGCACGCGCCGTGGACCGGGTGGTACGACGTCGACACCGAGTTCCACGAGCCGTTCGTGCTGTTCGGCTTCCTGGCCGCGATCACGCGGATGGAGCTCGTGACGGCGATCATCATCCTGCCGCAGCGGCAGACCGCGCTCGTGGCCAAGCAGGCCGCGGAGGTCGACCTGCTGACGGAGGGCCGCTTCCGCCTCGGCGTCGCCGTCGGCTGGAACGCCGTCGAGTACGAGGCGCTCGGGCAGGAGTTCCGCCGGCGCGGGCGGCGGATCGACGAGCAGATCCCCCTCCTGCGTCGCCTG
>CAIQOY010000055.1 GCA_903873565.1 uncultured Actinomycetes bacterium | reverse complement strand
GAGGCCGACGACGCCGAGCACCTCGTCGACGCGCGCCGCGACCTCGTCGCGGGGCAGCCGCTCCGCGCGCAGGCCGTAGGCGACGTTGTCACGCACCCGCATGTGCGGGAACAGGGCGTACGACTGGAACATCATGTTGACCGGACGCTCGTACGGGCGCGAGCGGCCGAGATCCGCGCCATCCAGGAGGATGCGTCCCTCGTCGAGCGCCCCGAAGCCGCCGATCGCCCGCAGGAGCGTCGTCTTGCCGCATCCCGACGGCCCGAGCAGCGCGAAGAACTCGCCCTCGGCGATCTCGAGGGAGACGCCGTCGAGCGCCACGGCCTCGCCGAAGCGCTTGCGTGCTCCCTCGATGGCGATCACGGTCTGGCTCATGCGGTCTCCTCCCCCGGGCGTGCGGCGCGCGGGCTCCTCGGCCGCGCGATCAGGTACGCCCCGACGATCAGCGCCATGCTGAACAGCAGCATCAGGGTCGCCACCGCGTTGATCTCGGGGGTCACGCCGAACCGGATCATCGAGTAGACCTGGATGGGGAACGTGACGGTCTGACCGGCGGTGAAGTACGCGATGATGAACTCGTCGATCGAGAGCGTGAAGACGACGAGCGCGGCGGCGATGATCCCGGGCGAGATCGCGGGCAGCGTGATGCGCAGGAACGTCGGCACCTCCCGCACCCCGAGGTCGAGCGACGCCTCCTCGATGGAGCGGTCGAGGCCGCGCAGCCGGGTGCGCACGATCGCGGCGGCGAACGCCGTGCCCCAGACGGAGTGGGCGATGATGATCGCGACCGTGCCGAGGGGCAGGGAGATCGTCGCGTAGAACGACAGGAGCCCGATGCCCGTGACCACGTCGGGGATCAGGAGCGGCAGGTAGATGCCGTTCTCCAAGGCCGCGCTGCGGGTCCGGCGCTCGATGCCGAAGGCCAGCAGGGTGCCGAAGACGATCGACAGCGCGGTCGCGGCAATCGCGATCACGAGCGTCGTGCGGATCGAGAGCAGCACCTCCGTGTCGCGGAAGAGCTCCTCGTACCAGCGCAGCGAGAACCCGCGCCAGACGGTCGCCAGCTTGGAGTCGTTGAACGACAGGACAACCAGGATCGCGATCGGCAGGTACAGGAACGCGAACAGCGCGCCCATGTACACGGCGAGGAGCGGGCGCCGCGGCTCACCCATCGACGCCCACCTGGCGTGAGCGGCGCAGCACGAACGACTGCAGGACGAGGAGCGCCATCAGCAGCACCATCAGCGTGAGGACCAGCATCGAGCCGAACGGCCAGTCGCGCGTCGTCAGGAACTGCCGGTTGATCAGGTTCCCGATCATCTCGCTGCGGCCGCCGCCGAGCAGCTCCGGGACGGGGATGTTGCCGAGGCTCGGCACGAAGACGAAGACGCAGCCCGCGACGATCCCGGGGACGATCAGCGGCAGCATCACGGTGCGCAGGGCGCGCAGGGGGCGTGCGCCGAGATCGGTGGCGGCCTCGAGCACCTCGGGGTTGATGCGCTCGATCGCCGCGTAGAGCGGCAGGATCATCAGCGGCAGGTAGCCGTAGACGAGGCCGAGCACCACGGCGGCGTCGTTGTACAGCAGGGACAGGGGCTCGTCGACGATGCCGAGGCCCTCGAGCGCGCCGTTGATGACGCCCTCGCGGTTGAGCAGGACGATCCAGGCATACGTGCGGATCAGGAAGTTCGTCCAGAAGGGCAGGATCACGAGCACGAGGAGCAGCGTGCGCGTGCGTGCGGAGGCGCGGGTGGCGATGTAGACCGCGGCGGGGTAGCCGAGCAGCAGGCAGATCACGGTCGTCAGCGCCGCCAGCCAGACGGAGTGCCAGAGGACGCCGACGTAGAGCGGGTCGAGCGCGCGCTCGAGGTTGCGGAGCGTCGGCTCGTAGATGATCGCGCCGTAGGCCCCGCCCTTGAAGAAGGCGGTGGCGAGCACGAGCCCCATGGGCAAGGCGAGGAATATCGCCCACCAGAGGAGTGCGGGCGCGAGCACGAGCGCCCCGAGACGCGCTCGGCGCGACCCCCCCTCCGCCGCAGCGGCGGAGGGGGGGAGCGGCGATGCCTGCAGCGGCACGGCGCGACCGGCCTTAGCCGGCCTTGACCTTCGAGGCCGCGTCCGTGAAGGCCGACTGGCCCTCGCCGAGATCCTCCAGGGCCTCCTGCTCGAGGAGGGTGGACGGCGGGATCGCCATGTTCGGGAACTGCTCGAGCAGCGCGGGGTCGAGCGCATCCATCGCGGCCTTGTTCGGGACCTTGTACAGGATGTTCTCGGCGACCCACTGGCCGTTCTGGGGCTCGAGGATGAAGTCCATGAACTGGTGGGCCTGCTCGATGTGGGTCGAGCCCTTCGGGATCACCAGGGTGTCGACCCAGAGGTCGGACCCCTCCGACGGGATCACGAACTGGATGTTCGCGTCCTCGGCGGTGCCGTAGTTGCACCAGCCGTCCCAGCCCTGCACGGCCACGGCCTCGCCGCTGACGAGCTTCGAGTAGAACGTCTCGGCGTCGTAGCCGAGCAGCGTCGACTTGGCCTGGACGGAGAGGTCGACGGCCTGCTGCAGCTCGTCCGCATCGGTCGTGTTGACCGAGAAGCCGAGCGTCTTGAGGGCGGGCTCGAGCAGCCAGCGGTCCTCGTCGAGCATCGTCACCTTCCCCTTGAGGTTGTCGTCGGGGGTCAGCAGGTCGCCCCAGCTGTCGACGACCGTGTCGCCCACGAGGTCCTGCCGCCAGCAGATGCCGGTCGTGCCCCACGAGTAGGGGATCGAGTGGGCGTTGCCCGGGTCGTACGCGAGTTCGGCCGCCTCGGGGTAGAGGTTCGCGAGGTTCGGGATCTTGCTGCCGTCAAGCGCCTCGACCTTGTCGGCGGCGATCAGCCCCTGCGTGAACGGCGACGTCAGGAACGCGATGTCGTAGGTGCCCGGCTCGGCACCCTCGATCTTGGCGATGCCGTCCTCGTTCGACGTGATGTACGTGATCTCGAGCGTGTTGCCGGTCTTCTTCTCGAACTCCTCGGCGAGGTTCTCCGGGATGTAGTCGTTGAAGGTCAGCACGCTGAGCGTGACGGGACCCGTCTCCTGCGCCGCGGTGCCGCTGTCCTCACCGCCGCCGCAGGCGGCCGCGACCGCAAGCGTCGCGGCGGCGACACCGGCGACGAGTGCGCGGCGAATGCCCTGGTTCATCACTGAATTCCTCCCCTGATCGTGTCGGTCTCCGCGCCCGTCGGACGGCGGTTTCGGAACGGTCTCTCCTGTGCCCGCGACCATACACCCGTACGGCGGCGGAAGCAATATCTGATACGATATCAACGTGGCAGAGGCGTCGGCGACCTCCACGTACGACGTCATCATCGTCGGGGGCGGCACAGCCGGCTGCGTGATCGCGCGTCGCATCGCCGATGCGGCGCCCGACGCCACGATCTGCCTG
>CAIQOY010000054.1 GCA_903873565.1 uncultured Actinomycetes bacterium | reverse complement strand
GGCGACGAGCGCGAGCGCCACGCGCACGGGCCCGGCCGCGGCGCCGAGGGTGCGCAGCGCCACGATCACGGCGGCGAAGGCGGCCTCGGCGACGAGGGCGACCAGGACCAGCGCACCCCAGTCGCGCGGCGCGGCCCCCTGCTCGGGGACGAAGGCGAGGACCCCGATCGCGCCGATCAGCGCGGACCAGGCGATCGCCGCGTTCGACAGCGCGAACGGCGAGAGCAGCCGGCCGGTCAGCACGCGGCGGCTCACCCCGCGGCGACCTGGCCCCGCAGGCGGTTGAGCGCCTGCACCAGCTGGACGCGCTGGTTGAGCGAGGAGTTGCGGGGGATCTCGAGCCGCTCGCAGATCCGCGAGATCGTCTGCTCGACCGCGCTCGCCGACACGCCGCGCTGCCTCGCGATCTCGGCGGTGGTGATCCCGGCGCCGACGGCGAGGAGGACCTCGACCTGGACGTCGGTCAGCGCGGCGGTGGGGCCGCTGGTCATGGCGCTCAGGGTGCGCGCGGCGAGCGGGGTGCGCGCGACCTGCCCGATCGCCCGCTCGAGCTGCGTGAGATCGGCGACGTCGGCCTTGCACACGTAGAGGGCGCCGTCCGGGAGCTCCGGCGTCCCGATCCCCGCCAGACGCGGGTCGCGGTAGCTCGTCAGGATGCAGATCCCGATCGCGGGGAAGGATCGGCGCAGCGCACGCGCGAGGTCGATGCCGGTCGGCCCCGGGCCCAGATCGAGGTCCAGGACGGCGACCGCGGGCCGGAACTCGAGGGCGACGGCGTGGGCGTCCCGCGCCGTGCCCGCGGCGCGGACGTCCAGGCCGCGACCGGCCAGGGCGCCGGCCAGCGTGGACAGGCCGAACGCGTTGTCGTCGACCACGAGGACGCGGGTGGCGTGCACACCGCGAGGATGACGGAAAACGGCGGCGATCGGCGCCGCCCCTCGGGAAATCCCCGCGCGCGGCGGGGTCCGGCACGGGCGTCGACGGACCCGCAGACCGGGCGCCGGGAACGGGCGCGGCCCCAACCGCCCAGCCTCTACAGTCCCCTCTGTGGAAGGCGGGGACGCGACAGGCGATCAGAGCGGCCGGCGCCTCGGCACGGGCGCTGTGCTCGTGCTCGCAGGCGTGACCCTGCTGGTCGGCGTGATCACGCTCGTCCTCTGGCCGACGGGCACGGGCCGGCCGGGCGGGTCGATCGGCCCGGGCGAGGCTCCCCCGCGCCCCACATCGGTGCCGATCGCCGACGACGAGGTGCTGATGGGCGTCTACGTCGAGAACCTCCAGGTCGTGATCCCGGAGACCAACAGCTTCACGGGGGACGTCTACGTCTGGTACCGCTGGTCGAACCCCGATCTGCGCCCGAACGAGACCGTCGAGTTCATGAACCTGTACGAGGCCTGGCAACTGGTCACGTGGTCGGCCCTGGAGGAGCCGATCGAGCAGCCCGACGGCACGCGCTACTACGTGGCCCGCCACCAGGGCGCCTTCAACAGCGCGCTGCAGCTGCGCAACTACCCCTTCGGCACGCAGGAGCTGCGGGTCGTCCTCGAGGACTTCGAGTCGGAGGTGGGCGCCTTCCGGTTCATCACGGGGCCCGACTCGCTCGGGATCGACCCCGAGATCTCCCTGCCCGGCTACCACATCCTGGCGCCGAGCCTGGCGATCACCCAGTTCGCCTACGGCACGAACTTCGGCGACCTCGACTCCACCGCCGACGAGCGCTACTCGCGGGCCACCGTCACGATCCCGATCCGCCACCCGGTCGTCACCAACGTGATCAAGTACCTGGTGCCGATCATCCTCGTGGTGATCGCCTCGGCCCTGATCTTCCAGGTCCCCCCGAACATGGTCGAGGCGCGGATCGGGCTCAGCATCACCGCGCTCCTCACCCTCGTGGCGATGCAGTGGAGCTCGACGGACGGCCTGCCGCTGATGTCCTACCTGACGCTCCTCGACGCGCTCTACCTCGTCAGCCTCGTCTTCATCCTGGGCTCGCTGATCGCGGGGCTGCGCGTGTCGTGGATCGCCCGCGACCACGGCGAGGAGGCGGCCATCACGGTGGACGAGCGCTCGATGGTGGTCTACCTGGTCGGGTTCGGGCTCGCCTTCGGCGCCACGCTGACCGCGTTCCTCCTGACCTGAGCCGGGCGCGGCGGTGGTCCCGCCCACCGCCCGCCGGGGGAACGGGCCGGCACGCGTCTGGTACAACTGCCCCAGCCGCGCCACGGCCCCCTCCCCCGACCCGACCGGAGCCCCGCCGATGCGACCGCTCGCCGCGCTCATCGCCCTCGCCGCCGTCCTCGGGCTCGTCCCGTCCGCCGCCCTCGCCGACGCGGGAACCGCGGCGGCGAAGCCCGTGCCCGCGAGCGTCTGCCCCGACCCGGACCTGTCCGTGGCCGGAAAGCGCCCCGGCGACCTGCTAGCCCCGCCGCAGGACGTGACGGCCCAGTCCGGGCTCGCCGCGGGCGTCGGCCGCCTCTACCGGGTGGCCTACGCGACGACCGGCCAGGCCGGGAGCGTCACGGCGTCGTGCGGCCTCGTCGCCCTGCCCACCGGGGCGACCAGCGTCAGGGGCGTGATCGCCTGGTCGCACGGGACGATCGGGCTGATGGAGAAGTGCCAGCCCTCGCAGGACCCGGCCGGGTTCGTGGGGCCCATGCCGGGCGGCATCGGGTCCCCGACGAAGAAGGGCCCGCAGTCGGACGGCGCGCTCTACGGGATGCTCCGGGACGGCTACGCGGTCGTGGCCACCGACTACCCGTCGGCCGGGGTGCTGGACGACGCCCTCCAGTCGTACGTGCTGGGGGTGCTCGCGGGCGTCGCCGCGATCGACTCGGCCCGCACCCTGACCGGCAACCCCGCGGCCTTCGGCCTGAGCCCGATCGCCGCCGACGCCGGTCTGCCGCTCCTGACCTGGGGCCACTCGCAGGGCGGCCACACGGCGCTCTGGGCCGGCCAGCTCGCGCGACCCTACCTCGCGGCGCGGGGCGACCGCACGCTGAACCTCGTCGGCGTCGCCGCCGAAGCCCCCGCCAGCCAGTTCACCACCTCGCCGGGCCAGCCCGCGGAGTACATGGGCAGGCACCTGGGCGACCGCGACATGTACAACATGGCGCCCGGGCTCGGCGTGCCGTTCCCGATCGGCGTCGCCCTGTTCAGCTTCGTCACGGTCAGCTGGAGCCAGCTCACGAACGCCACCGCCGGGGAGTTCCCCGTCGGCCCCACCCCGAGCGTCGACTACCGGGCCGTGCTGTCGGCCGACGGCGCCGCCACCGCCCCCGACATCGCGCGCTGCTGCCTGAAGGGCACCGGGATCCTCGAGATCGCCGGCAAGGCGGGCGGGTACCTCGACCCCTACCGCAAGCGCCTCTTCGCGCCGCCCTTCGCCGGCCGCACCGAGGGCGGCCTCTGGAAGGGCGGGATCGACGCGACCTGCGCCGCCCCGGAGGCGCAGCCCGCGGCGTTCGCCGAGTGGTGCCGGTGGCTGCAGTTCAACATGCCGGGCCCCAACGGCGTCAACCCGTACCCCAAGCTGCCGCGCGACAACGCGGGCGTGACGGTCCCGCTCTACATCGCGCAGGGCCGGGACGACCGCATCATCTGGTGCGTCGACGGCGCGGGCCCGGTGCAGGGCGCGAACTGCCTGACCGCCCAGTACGCCCAGTCGATCCGGGGCGACTACTGCGACGGCGTCGACTACCTGGAGATCGACTACTTCCCCGGGGTCGGCCACCTCGCCGTGCCGGGGGCCGCCGCCACGAACCCGAGCGGGAGCGGCTACCGGGGGTCGCCGCTCGACCGCTTCGTGCAGGGCGCGATGACGGGGTCCCTCGGGCCGCGCTGCAGCGTCGACGCGGACGCGACGACCTAGCCCGCGCCAGCCGGAAGCGGGCTCCGCGGTCCGCTAGCCTAGGCGCCATGCCGAACCTCACCCCCGACGAGCTCCTCACCACCACCCGCGCGGTGCGCAAGCGCCTCGACTTCGAGCGACCCGTCCCGCATGAGGTCCTCCGCGAGTGCGTCGCCGTCGCGATGCAGGCGCCGACCGCGTCCAACTCGCAGCCGTGGGAGTTCGTCGTGGTCACCGACCCCGCGCGCAAGGCGGCGATCGCCGAGTGGTACCTGAAGTCCTACGACGCCTACGCCGCCGACCGCGTCGCGGCGGCGGGCGGCGCGCTCGACCCGCAGACCGAGCGCATGGCCTCGTCCGCGCGCTACCTCGCGGACCGCTTCCACGAGGTGCCGGCGATGGTGATCCCCTGCGTCCACGGCCGCCTCGACCGGCGCCCGCCCGAGGGGCAGGCCGCGGGCTGGGGCTCGATCGTGCAGGCCGGCTGGTCGTTCTGCCTGGCGGCCCGCGCCCGCGGGCTCGGCACCTGCTGGACGACCCTGCACCTGACCTACGAGCGCGAGGTCGCCGAGATCCTCGGCATCTCCTACGACGACGTCACCCAGAGCTGCCTCCTGACCACCGGCTACTACACGGGCGAGTCGTTCCGGCCGGCGCCGCGCGACGACATCGACGCGCGGATCCACTGGGACGCCTGGTAGCGGCGCCGGGGCGGGCCGGCGGAGCCGTGTCAGCCGGCGCCCGCGAGCCACGCCGCGCTCGGCGCGACGATCGCTCCCGCCGCGCGCGAGCGCTCGATCGCAGCGGCGGACGTGTCGGGCGCGACGCCCGCCATCAGATCCTCCAGCACCACGGTCGGCAGGGAGCGCGCGCGGGCGTCGAGCACGGTCTGCAGGACGCAGTAGTCGGTCGCGATGCCGCACACCGCGAGCGCGTCGATCGCGTGGGCGGCGAGGACGTCGTCCAGCGCCATGCCGTCGTGCGTGGCCCCCTCGAACGCGGAGTAGGCGGGCTCGCCGACCCCCTTGAGGATCCCGACGTCGATCAGGGCGGTGTCGAGCTCGGGGTGGTAGTCGGCGCCCGACGTGCCCTGCAGGCAGTGCAGGGGCCAGGTCTCGCGGTAGTCGGGCTCCACGCCGGCGGGCGGGAAGTGCCCGCCGTTCGACGAGTCGGGCAGGTGCCAGTCGCGCGAGGCGACGACAAGGCCGAAGCGATCGCGGTGCGCCTGCAGGAAGGCCGTGACCTCGGCGGCCACGGCCGTGCCGCCCGCCACGCCCAGGCTGCCGCCCTCCGTGAAGTCGTTCTGGACGTCGACGACGATGATCGCGGTGGCCACGACGCGCCTCCCGGCTCGGGTAACCGATTCTACGGCAGGTGCGTGGCCTCCGGACCCTGCGTGCGCCACTCGTAGACCGGCCGGTAGACGTCGTAGAGCGCGATCACGAAGGAGAAGAGCACCGCGAGGAAGACGGCATCGGGAATCGTGCGCCCGCCGACCTCGAGGACGCTCGCCGCGACCGCGAGCGGCACGTTGACCACCAGCCGCGTGGCGACCGCGCCCGGGATGGTGGCGTTGATCCGCCCGCGCCGCACCTGGCGCAGCGCGAAGGCCGCATTGACGACCACGACGAGGAGCGCCCAGAACAGGAGCTCGTCGTTGCGGGGATCGAAGGCCGGCAGGACCGACGCGAAGATCACACCGAGCAGGCCCACGAGGACCGCCTTGTCGACCGTCGGCCAGGAGCGCACGCGGCCGTGCTCGACGAGCCACAGCCGGCGGTCCTCGGCGGTCGCCATCCCCGCCGGCAGGTCCGGCGCGCGCAGCTGGAACGCATGGTCGGCCGGGGCGAGGCGCGGGCGCACCACGAGCAGGGAGATCGCCGCCAGCACGAGGACGCCGGCGAGGACCGCCACCCCGAACCACGGATGGGCCGCGACGGCCTCGGTGAAGTCGAGCTTGGCGATGTGGATCCACCACTCCTGCGGCAGCTTCACGAAGACCCAGATACCCGCCGCGAGGAGCACCCACGTGCGCAGCCGGATGCGGCGCAGGTCCCAGCGACCCCGGGCGCCCTCCGCGGCGATGAAGAAGTACTCGAACGTGTTCGGGAAGACGAGGAGCAGCCACGACAGCCCGTACTGCTCGAAGAGGGCGACGCCGAGCTGGCGCCAGTAGAAGAGGACCCGCGCCACGCCGGCCGCAGCGGGAGCCGCCCAGTTGCGCAGGATCGAGACGTACGCGATCGCGAGGTAGTAGACGTCCATGGCCTTGTCGTAGCCCTGGTAGAACGGCGGGTCGTAGCCGAACCACTGGAAGACCGTCTGGTCGGCGGCGTCGACGACGAGGCAGGCCAGCACGCCGGGCAGCGGGTAGCGCAGGATCGCGAGCGGCAGGAGGAAGCGCACGAGCAGCACGGCGCCGAAGAGCGCCGCGAAGCCCAGCCCGCTGTCGGCCGCCTCACCCATGCGGTTCGATGGTAGGCGGCCTCCACGGGGACCGCCTGCAGGAAGCGGCGCGGGCGGACTGTCCCCGCTGCGCCCTGAATGCCCCGCCACGCCTTCCGGATTCCGGCAACACCCCGCCGACCGGCGGCGGGCACGATGCGGTCACCTCGACGAAGGGAGCCCACCGATGGGACTGTTCGACAGCATCACCGGCGCACTGCAGGGACTCTCCGAGCACGTGGGTGCGGACCAGGCCGGCAGCCTCCAGGACCTTGCCCAGGGCGACCTCTCCGGTCTCATGGACCTCGCCCAGGGCACCCCGCTCGAGGACGTCGCCGCAGACGGGCAGGCCCTCGTCGAGAGCGCCGATCAGGCGAAGCAGGACGTCTGGGGCGCCTGAACGGCGATTCACACCCGACCCCCGACGGTTATCGGCCCGCCCTCCGGACGCCACGGCGCCGGGGGGCGGTTCCGTTTCCGGGGCTACGGCAGGTGCCGGACCAGGGCCTTGCAGGCAGCGGGCAGCGCCCGCGGCGCGCCGGTGGATGCCGCCATCTGCGCGTTGCCGCGGACGGGGCGCCGCTGCGGCTTGACGGTCTTCGACGGCTTGGCAGGCGGCGTCACCTTGGCGGCGGTGGCGAAGGCCTCGGCCACGATCCGCCCGGCCGCACCGGTGCCGCCGAGGAACGAGTAGGAGATCCCCGCCGTGGTCGACTGGGCGCGCACGCAGGCCAGCACCCCGCCCGTCCCGCGCAGGAGCAGCGTCGAGGTGGCGATCGGCGTCTCGTTCGCGCCCGCGCCGAGGAAGTCGACGGCGGGCGCGGCGGCCACGAAGTCGCCGCGCCGGAAGAGCCCGAGCGCCTTGGGGCGGGCGACGCCGCGCGCCTTGGCCGGGGCCGACAGGGCGTACCGCCCGCGCCCGATCACGTCCGTGAGGAGGCCGAGGTCGGAGACCGACGAGGCGATCGGGACGGCCTTCGTGGTCGTGAGGTTGACGCGGGCCCGGTAGACCGCCGTGGCGCGCCGGGGGGCCGTGGAGGTGTAGACGTCGGACCACGTGTACCGGACGGCGCTCGCATTCGCGGTGGCGCAGGACGCCGACCCGGCGTTCGTGCCGGGCACCCACACCGCGACGGTGACCCGATGCGGGCCCACGGCCCCGGCGGTCAGCGCGAAGGTGCGGCCCGGCGAGGCATTCCCCGTGTCGATGTCGAGGAACGCACCCACCGCGGACACCGGGTTCGAGCCGTCGCGGTCGATGCAGACGACGTCGGTGCCCGACGGGTCGAACGAGAGGGTGAGGCTGGCGCCGACGGTGGCCGTCGTCGCGCTCAGCCCGGCGACCTTGCGCATCGCGGGCAGGTCGTCGGTGACGGTCGCGGTCAGGCGCTTGACCGCGGTCAGCCCGCCGGCGTCCGTGACGCGCACGCCGACCTCGACGGTGCCCGTGGCCGGGGCCGTCACCTGACGCCGCGTCGCCGGCACGATCGCCACCCCGGCGGGCAGGTCGGCCACGCCCGTGCCGCCGTCGGCCGCGTCGTCATACTCCCCGTCGCCGTCGAGGTCCCAGGCGTAGGTCAGGGCACCGCCCTCCGGGTCCGTCGACAGGCGGGCGTCGATCGCCGCCGCCGTGGCGCCGTAGGCCCCGGTGGTGTAGGTGACGGACGGCATCGGCGACATCCGCGCGAAGAGGTCCGCGGTCGGCGCGGCGTTCGCAGCCGGCGGCACGGTGATGGTGAGGGTCTTCACGGCGATCAGCCGGCTGCCGACCCAGGTGATCCTCCCGTCGGCCGACTCGACCTCCTCCCGCCAGCCGTTGGCCTGGATGGTGAGGGTGCCGCCCACGTAGGGGTCGCCCTTGCCCGGCGATCCGAGCAGCGACGTCTCGCCGGGGTTGAGGAGCTGCTTGTGGGTGGGCACCGTGACGTCGATCGTGAAGCCCTCGAGCGGCAGGCAGCGCTTGTCGGCCGGCACGGTGAAGCTCTGGTTGGCCTCCCACGCGTCGGACCACGAGGTGACGATGCGGGTGATGCAGCGCTCCTTCTCCTCGTTGCCGCCGACGAGCTTGGTGCCCGTCAGATCGAGGCGGATCGTCGCGCCGCGCTCGGCCGAGGCCGGCGCCCCCGTCACCACGACCGTCCCCGACTCCGTGGATCTGGCGCTGCCGCATGACACCTGGATGCCGGCGCAGCCCGCCAGCGGCGCGGCGGCGATGCAGAGGAGGGCGAAGCGGACCGCGGGGCGGCGCAGGAGGCGGGAGATCACGCGGGCATCCTAGCCACGGGCAGCGCGGCCACCCGGGCCTCAGCGCAGGACGTTGCGCTTGATGATCGCGAGCTGCTGGTTGGTGACCTGCGGCAGGAGGTAGGACTCCGCGGCGGGCGTGCGGTTGCAGAAGACCATGTTGACCTGGCGCCAGCACCAGAACTGGAAGGCGCGCTCGACCCCGTCGGCGGTGGTCGTCACCAGCAGGCC
>CAIQOY010000053.1 GCA_903873565.1 uncultured Actinomycetes bacterium | reverse complement strand
CGCCGCCTCCTCGAGACGGCGCTCGAGGGCGCCCGCGGGCAGCACGTCGACCGCGTTGCGCAGGAGTGGCCTCAGGTGATCCGTCATCCCGCGAGGCAGGATACCGGCCGCGGATGGGCGCGCGCGGGATACCATTGGGCGTGGGACATGGGTCCCGCGCCCGCCTGATGGCCCGACGACGCTCACTCCTGCCCCGCGCCGGCCGGCTCGTCCTCGATCTGCCGGAGGACGCGCCCACCCCCGGCACCCCGCGCCGGCGCCGCTGGCGCTGGCTCCGCGTGACCGTGATCGCGGCGCTGGTCGGCACGATCGCGCTGTCCGCCGCCTCGTACGGGTTCGCCACCGCGATCACCGCCGACCTGCCGTCACTCGAGCAGTTCGACGGGCGCGAGACGGCGCTCGCGCAGGACGGCTCGATCTGGATCACCGGCGAGACGGGCGCCCCGCGCCGGATCGCGATCCTGCGCAGCACCGAGTCCCGCAAGATCGTGCGCAGCAACGAGATCTCGCCGGACATGAAGAACGCGGTCGTCGCCGTCGAGGACAAGCGCTTCTACGACCACCGCGGCGTCGACCTCCCGGGCATCGCCCGCGCCGTCTTCAACCGCGTCACCCTGGGCACGAACGAGGGCGCCAGCACCATCACGCAGCAGCTGGTCAAGAACACCTACCTCTCGAACGAGCAGACGGTGGAGCGCAAGGTCCGCGAGGCCTCGCTGGCCTGGCAGCTCGAGCAGCGCTGGTCGAAGGACCGGATCCTGACCGCCTACCTCAACACGGTCTACTTCGGCCACAACACCTACGGCGTCGAGGAGGCGGCGAAGTTCTACTTCAACTCCACCGCCAACGCCCTCGACCCGGCCGACTCGGCGCTCCTCGCCGCGATCCTCAAGTCGCCGTCGACCTACGACCCGCTGCAGAAGCCCGAGGTCGCGCTCGCCCGCCGCAACATCGTGCTCGACCAGATGGCCGAGCAGGGCTTCCTCGATCCCGAGGCGGCCGAGATCGAGAAGACCCGGCGGCTGCTGCCGCTGTCCCGCGAGGAGATCAAGGAGCCGGGCACCGCCTACCCGTACTGGGTCCAGTTCATCACCGAGCAGCTGGTCAACCGCTTCGGCACCGGCCAGACCTTCGGCGGCGGCCTGAAGGTGATCACCACCCTCGACGCCCGCGAGCAGCGGATCGCCGAGACGGCGCTGGCCCGCACCCTCCCGAAGCCGGGACCGCAGGGCGCGATCGTGTCGATCGAGCCGGAGACCGGCGAGGTCAAGGCGATGGCCGGCGGCAAGCCCTACTCGGCCAAGCACCAGTTCAACGTGCCGGCCTCGGCCCGCCGCCAGCCCGGCTCCGCCTTCAAGCCCTTCGTGTACCTGGCGGCGCTGGAGAAGGGCATCCGCCCGTCGACCGTGTTCCGGTCGCAGAAGGTGCTCTACGACCTCGGCGGCGAGCAGTTCTGGTACGTGCGCAACTCCGAGAACGACTACGGCGAGGACCTCTCGCTGCCGCAGGCCATGGCCGTCTCGGACAACACCGTCTTCGCGCAGCTGACCTGGCTGGTCAAGCCGGCGCCGGTCGCCGACGTCGCCCGCCGGCTCGGCATCACCACGCCGATCGACGACGGCCAGCCCGCGATCGGCCTCGGCGGCCTCTTCATCGGCGTCTCGCCGCTCGAGATGGCGCACGCCTACGCCACGATCGCCAACGGCGGCCAGCGCACCGGCGGGTCGATCCTCTTCCACACGCCCGACGCGGGCATCGAGGACCCCTCCCTCGACCCGATCTCGATCCGGAGGATCGAGTTCCCCGACGGCTCCGTCCTCGTCAACAAGCCCCGCGTCGTGGAGGCGGTAAGCCGCGAGGACGCCCTCACCACCATCGACGCGATGCGCGGCGTGCTGATCGACGGCACCGGCGAGAACGCCCGGATCGGGCGGCCGGCCGCGGGCAAGACCGGCACCACGACCGACTACAAGGACGCCTGGTTCGTCGGCATGACCCCGCAGCGCGCGGTCTCCACCTGGGTCGGCTACGAGAACCCCGCCCTGCCGATGACCCGCGGCTACTACGGCAGCCCGGTCTACGGCGGCACGTTCCCCGCGATCATGTGGTCGACGTTCATGAAGGCGGCGCTCCGCTACGAGCCCGCCGAGGACTGGCCCTACCCGGAGGGGGTCCCGTCCGAGCCGATCGCGATCGACCCCGACACCGGCCTGCGCGTCGATCCCTCCTGCGAGTACGCCCAGATCGTGGTCTGGGCGATCGACCGGCTGCCCGAGGAGGTCCTGCCCTGCAAGGCCGACCTCGTGCCGGTGCCGGACTTCACGTCCTCCACCAAGCGCAAAGCGACCAGCCTCTCCACCGGCTCGGGCCTCCTGCTGCGCTTCGAGTACCGCCCGGCCGAGCCCTCGGAGGAGCCCGGGACCGTGGTGGCGCAGACGCCCGCCCCGCTCAGCGCCGTCGAGCCGGGCACCGTCGTCACCCTCGCGATCGCCCGCGCCGTGCCCAGCGTGCTCGTGCCCGGCGTGATCGCCACGGATGACGCCCCGAGCACCGCCGAGACCGCGATCTCGCGCCTGCAGGCCGCCGGCTTCCGCGTCGTCGTGCAGGACCAGCAGGACGCCCGTGGGCTGCCGATCGGCTCCGTCGTCTCGCAGGACCCGGCCGCCGGCGAGCTCGCGCCCCGCGACTCGGTGATCACCATCTGGACCAGCGGCGACTACGAGGGCGCGCTCGTGCCCGACGTCGTCGGGCGCCCGTTCGCCGAGGCCGAGCCGCTGCTCGACCAGGCCGGGCTGATCCCGCAGGGCATCAACGCGGACGGCTCGCTCCTGCCGCAGGACAAGGTCTTCCGGCTCGAGCCCTCAGCGGGCAGCAAGGTCCCGCCGGGCACCCCGGTGACGGTCTTCGTCTCGCCGTTCTAGCGGCGCACGGCGGCCGACAGGACCCGCGCCCGCACGAGCGACGACCCGCGCAGCTCGGTCTTCGCCCAGACCAGCCGGCCGCCGCCCAGCGACGGATCCGACAGGCGCTCGCGCGAGCGGTCCACGGCGGTCACGCGCTGCTTGGCGCCGGTCGCGAGGTCGAAGACCCAGATCGCGTCGCTCGCGCCGCCCGCTCCCTCGCGCAGCCGCGCGGCGACGCGCGTGCCGGCGACCGCGGGCCGCATCGCCTCGAGCGGTCCGCCGCGGCCGAAGGGGGTCGACTGCGCGATCACGCGCCGCGCGCCATCGGGCGCGACCGCGATCAGCTCCACCGCGTAGCGCCCGCGCACGATGCGGCGGCTGACGGCGGCGACCGTGCCGTCGTCCATCAGGACGGGCTGGGCCAGCTGCGCCCCGCCGGCGGGCTCCTCGGCGCGGGTCGCGACCTCGCCGGTGATCGCCCGCACGATGATCGCCGTGCTCCCGTCCGGCCGGCGCACCGCCCACGCGATCCCGGCCGGTCCGGCCGAGATCGACGTGATCTCGCCCCCGGTCGCCTCGGCCCCGACCAGCACGGCGGCGGTGCCGCCGACCGCGGGCGCGATCCGGATCGAGCCCTCCTCGACCCACACGACCGCGGCCGCCGTCGTGGTGACCAGGTGCGGATCGCGGATCAGCTCGGGGTCGGTGACGTCCTCGGCGACGACGGTGGAGCCGCCGGCCCGCGACACGCTCGCGACGTACCCGGCGGCGCCGGGGAACGCGACGCTGTAGGCGAAGGCGCCGTCGGCGCCCGCGACGGGCGCGCGCACGATGTCGCAGTCGCCCGGGTTGCAGTCCTCGTGGACGACCGTGCTGGTGCGGCCCTCGGCCCGCAGGACGAGCCGGTCGCCGCGGAACGCGGCCACCGTGCGCGTGGAGCCGTCGGAGCGCCCGACCTCGAGCCAGGCCAGGTCCCCCTGCCCGACCGCGGGCGCGGCGATCCACGACGTCGTCGTGGTGTACTGCGCCACGGGTGTCGCCACGAGCGCCGGCATCGCCCCCTCAGACTATCTACCGCAGGGGCGGATCGGCGAGGATCGCCGCCAGCTCGGCCGCGACGCGCTCCTGCTGCCCGGCGGTCAGCGACCCGAAGAACGGCAGGGCCAGGCAGCGCGCGGAGACCGCCTCGCAGACCGGCAGCTCGCCCGGCCGGTGCCCGCGGTCGCGGTAGAGGGGCTGCAGGTGGATCGCCGGCAGGTACGGCTTGGAGGCGACGCCCCGCGCCGCCAACAGGCCGATCACCGCGTCGCGGTCGACCGCCGGGTCGAGCAGCACCGTGTAGACGAACCACGAGCGCGTGTCGCCGGGCACGGCGACCGGCAGCTCGACGCCATCGAGGCCGGCCAGGAGCGCGCCGTAGCGATCCGCGACCGCGGCCCGGCTGGCGAGAATCGCGTCGAGGCGCTCGACCTGCGCGAGCCCGACGGCCGCCGACAGGTCGTCCATGCGGTAGTTCCAGCCGAGGCGGTCGTGGGCCAGCCACTGCCCCGAGTCGGCGCGGCCCTGGTTGCGCAGGCTGAGGATCGCCTCGTACACGGCGTCGTCGTCGGTCGTGACGATGCCGCCTTCCCCCGTCGTCATCTGCTTGTTGGGGTAGAAGGCGAAGACCGCGGGCGAGCCCGTGGTGCCGACCATCCGCCTCTGGCGGCGCGCCCCGAGCGCCTCGGCGGCGTCCTCGATCACCGCGATGCCGTGGCGGTCGGCGATCGCGCGGATCTCCTCGATCCGGCACGGCAGGCCGAAGATGTGGACCGCGACGATCGCCTTGGTGCGCGGCGTGATCGCCGCCTCGACCGCGGCCGGGTCGAGGTTGAACGTGTCGCGGTCGATGTCCGCGAAGACCACGTCGGCGCCCGTGTAGAGCGCGCAGTTGGCGCTGGCCACGAACGAGAAGGGCGAGGTGATCACCTCGCCGCCCGGCCCGGCGCCCGCGAGGTGCGCGAGCAGGTGCAGGCCGGCCGTGCCGCTCGAGACGGCGGCCGCGTGGCGCACGCCCACCCAGTCGGCGAAGGCGCGCTCGAAGCGCGGGCCCATCGGGCCGAGCGAGAGGCTGCCGCTGCGCAGGACCTCGAGGACCAGCTCCTCCTCACGCGGCCCGATGTCCGGGCGCGCGATCGGGATCGGCTCGGGCGAGCCGCTCACGTCAGGCGGGGTACTCGAGGTACGTCGCGGAGAGCTCGTGCTCGCCGTGGACCACCCCGAAGAAGATCTCCTGGATCCGCTCCGTGATCGGGCCCTTGCCGATGTGGTGGTCGTCGAGCGAGGCGACCGGGGTGACCTCGGCGGCCGTGCCCGTCAGGAACACCTCGTCGGCGAAGTAGAGCTCGGCGCGCGTGAGGTCGCGCTCGACCGTCTCGATGCCGATCGTGGCGGCCATCTCCATCACCGCGTGGCGTGTGATGCCGGGCAGGCACGAGGCGCTGATCGGCGGCGTGTAGAGCCTGCCGTCCTTGACCGCGAAGACGTTCTCGCCGGAGCCGTCGGCGACCATGCCCTGCTCGTTGAGCAGGATCGCCTCCTGGTAGCCGTGCTTGATCGCCTCCATCTTGGCCAGCTGCGAGTTGAGGTACTGGCCCGAGGCCTTGGCGGTGGCCGGGATCATGTTGGGGCCGATCCGGCGCCACGAGGAGATCATGCAGCGGATGCCGTTCTTGATCGCCTCGTCGCCCAGGTAGGCGCCCCACGACCAGACCGCGATCATCGTGTGCACAGGGCAGTTGAGCGGGTTGACGCCCATCTCGCCGGCGCCGCGGAAGACCAGCGGGCGGATGTAGCAGGCGGGCAGATTGTTGGCCGCGATCGTCTCGTGGACAGCCGCGGCGAGGTGCTCGTCGCCGTAGGGGATGCCCATGTAGTACTGCTCGGCGGAGCGGCGCAGGCGGGCGATGTGGTCCGAGAGGTGGAAGACGCCGGGGCCCTTCGGGGTGTCGTAGGCGCGGATGCCCTCGAAGACGCCGGAGCCGTAGTGCAGCGCGTGCGTGAGGACGTGGACCTTCATGTCCTCGTAGTCGATGAGCTCCCCGTCGAACCAGATCTTGTCGGACTGCATGCGCCTCTCCCGCGTGTGAGGGGGGAATGGTACCCGGGCCGGGCGGCCCGCGCCGCCCCTAGGCGGACAGGCGCTCGCGCAGGAGCGCCTGCAGGGCCTTGGCGTCGGCGCGACCGCCGGAGGCCTTCATGCACTGGCCGACGAGGAAGCCGATGACCTGCTCGCGCCCGCCCTTGAACGCCGCGACCTCCTCGGGATGGTCGGCGAGCACCCCGTCCACGATCGCCCCGAGCTCGTCCGCGTCGCCGACCTGCGCGAGCCCGCGCGCCTCGACCACGCCGGCGGCGTCGGCCGCGGGGTCCTCGACGAGGGCCTGGAAGACCTCCTTGGCGGAGGTCTGGTTGATCGTGCCGTCGACCACCAGGCCGACGAGGCCCGCGAGGCGCGCCGGCGTGACCGGGCTGGCGTCGGCCGCGATCCCGGCGGCGTTGAGGTGCGCCTGCAGCTCGCCCATCACCCAGTTGGCGGCCACCTTGGCGTCGCCCACCCGCCCGGCGAGCTCGTCGTAGTAGGCGGCGAGCTCGACCTCGGTGGCCAGGAGCAGCGCGGTGGCCTCCGGCAGCCCCGCCCCGGTCAGCCGCGCGAAGCGGGCGACGGGGAGCTCGGGCAGCTGCCCGGCGAGCGCCGCGAGGTCGTCGGGGTCCTGCGTGACGGGCAGGAGGTCGGGCTCGGGGAAGTAGCGGTAGTCGTGCGCCTCCTCCTTCGAGCGCAGGCTGGTCAGCCCGCCCGTGGCCGGATCGAAGTGGAGCGTCTCCTGGCGCACCTCCTCGCCGGCGAGGACGAGGCCGAGCTGGCGCTCGAGCTCCGCCTCGATGCCGCGCGCGAGGAAGCGGACGGAGTTCATGTTCTTGAGCTCGGTCTTGGTGCCGTACCCCGCCGACCCGATCGGCCGGATCGAGACGTTGGCGTCGGCCCGCAGCGAGCCCTTCTCCATGTCGCAGTCGGACGCCCCGATCGCGACCACCGTGGCGCGCAGGAGCGTCAGGAAGCGGCGCGCCTGCTCGGGCGAGCGCAGGTCCGGCTCGGTCACGATCTCGAGCAGCGGGGTCCCGGCGCGGTTGAAGTCGACGACGCTGCCCGCCGAGCCCTGGATGCGCCCCGCGTCGCCGCCCGCGTGGATCATCTTCGCCGCGTCCTCCTCGAGGTGCGCGCGCGTGATCCGCACCGTGAAGGCGCCCTCGCCGGGCACGTGGAACGAGCCCTCGGCGCAGAGGGGCTGGTCGTACTGGCTGATCTGGTACGCCTTCGGGCTGTCGGGGTAGAAGTACTGCTTGCGACTGAACTCGCTGGCCGCGGGGATCCGGCAGCCGAGGGCGAGGCCGACGCGGGCCGACTGGCGCACGGCCTCCGCGTTGGCGACGGGCAGGGCGCCCGGGTGCGCCAGGCAGACCATGCAGACGTTGGTGTTGGGCTCGTCGCCGAAGCGGTTCGGGCAGGCGCAGAACATCTTCGAGGCGGTGTCGAGCTGAACGTGGATCTCGAGGCCGATCACGGCCTCGTAGCCGTCCCGCTGCCAGCCGCCGCTCACGACGCGCTCCGCATCGCCGGGGGGACGGGGTCGAAGGCGTGCTCCGCCTCGAAGGCGGCGCCGAGGCGCAGGAGCAGGTTCTCGGAGTGCGCCGGCCCGATGATCTGCAGGCCCGTGGGCAGCCCCTCCGAGAGCCCGTTCGGAACCGACAGCGCCGGGATGCCCGCGAGGTTGACCGGCAGCGTGAAGATGTCGTTCGCGTACATCGCGAGCGGGTCGTCGAGCCGCGCGCCGATCGGGAAGGCCGTCGTGGGCGCGGTCGGCAGGAGGATCGCATCCACCTGGCCGAAGGCGGCGTCGAAGTCGCGGCGGATCAGGGTGCGAACGCGCTGGGCCTGCACGTAGTAGGCGTCGTGGTAGCCGGCCGACAGGGCGTAGGTGCCGATCATGATGCGGCGCTTGACCTCGGCCCCGAAGCCCGCGTCGCGGGTGGCCTCGTACATCGCGCGCACGTCGGGCGCGTCGACCCGCAGGCCGTAGCGGACGCCGTCGAAGCGCGACAGGTTCGCGGAGGCCTCGGCGGGCGCGATCACGTAGTAGGCGGCGAGGCCGTGGCGGGCGTACGGCAGCTCGACGTCGACGAGGCGGGCGCCGAGCGACTCGGCGATCGCCAGCGACTCGTCGAAGCGCGCCCGCACCCCCTCCTCCACCCCGGCCTCGAGCTCGGCCCGCGGGACGCCGAAGGTGATCCCGTCGAGCCGCCCGGCCTCGGGCAGCGCGATCGGCTCGCGCGGGCCCGTGCAGGTGGCGTCGCGGTCGGAGTCGCGCGCGATCACCTGCTGGAGCAGCGCGGCGTCGCGCACGGTCAGGGTCATCGGCCCGACCTGCTCGAGCGAGCAGGCGAAGGCGACCACGCCGAAGCGCGAGACCGAGCCGTAGGTCGGCATCAGCCCGACGAGGCCGCAGAAGGCGGCCGGCTGGCGGATCGAGCCGCCGGTGTCGGTGCCGAGCGCCCATGGCGCGCAGCCGGACGCGACCACGGCGGCCGAGCCGCCCGACGAGCCGCCGGGGACGCGCGCGACGTCCCACGGGTTGCGGGTCGGGCCGTAGGCCGAGTGCTCGGTCGACGAGCCCATCGCGAACTCGTCCAGGTTGGTCTTGCCGAGGCTCACCAGCCCCGCCTCGTCGCCCCAGCGCACGACATCGGCGCTCTCGATCGGCACGAAGCCCTCGAGGATGCGCGAGCCCGCCGTGGTCGGCACGCCGCGCGTGGACAGGAGGTCCTTGTAGGCGATCGGGACGCCCGCCAGGCCGTCGCCGCCGGACGCGTCCTGCTCGCGGGCGGCGGCCAGCGTGCGCTCGGGGTCGACGTGCAGGTAGGAGTGGAGCTCGCCGTCGACGGCCGCGATGCGGTCCAGGTACGCCTGCGCGAGCTCCTCGGAGGTGCACTCGCGCCCGCGCAGGAGCGCCGCGGCGCGCTCGGCGGTCAGCCCGATGACGTCGATCGCCACGGCCTACGCTCCGATCGGCGGGACGCGGAAGCCCTCGGGCGTCGGGTCGGGCGCGTTCGCGAGCGCCTCCTCGCGGGGCGCGCCCGGGCGCGCGGCATCGGGGCGCAGGGCATCGCCGTGCGGGTTCGCGTGCTTCGTCGGCGGCACGTCGGCGATCGGCAGCTGCGCGATCGTGTTGACGTGGCCGAGGATCGAGGTCAGCTCGCGGCCGAGCCGCTCGACCTCCTCGTCGGCGAGGCCGAGCCGCGCGAGCGCGGCGACGTGGCGCACCTCGTCCGGGGTCAGCTCGACGTCCGCCACGTGCGCCTCAGCGCCCCGCGCTGCGCTCGGCCGCCTCGACCGTGTTCTTCAGGAGCATCGCGATCGTCATCGGCCCGACGCCGCCGGGGACGGGCGTGATCAGCCGGGCCTTCGGCTGCACGGCGTCGAAGTCGACGTCGCCGCAGAGGCCGTCCTCGAGGCGGTTGATGCCGACGTCGATCACGACCGCGCCGTCCTTGACGTGCTCCGCGCCCAGCATGCGCGGGCGCCCGACGGCGGCCACGAGGATGTCGGCCTGGCGGCAGATGCCCTCGAGGTCCCGGGTCCGGGAGTGGCAGATCGTGACCGTGCAGTCCTCCTTGAGCAGGAGGTGGGCCTGCGGCTTGCCGACGATCTCCGAGCGCCCGACGACCACGGCGTGGGCGCCGCGCGTCTCGACGTCGTAGGCCTTCAGGAGCTCCATCACGCCGGCGGGCGTGCAGGGCAGCGGCCCCGGCTGCAGCGTCATCAGGCGGCCCATGGCGTCGGCGGTGAGGCCGTCGGCGTCCTTCTCGAACGGGATCCGGTTGAGCGCGGCGTCCGTGTCGAGGTGGTCGGGCAGCGGCATCTGCACGATCATCCCGTGGATCGCGGGGTCGGACGCGACCTCGTCGATCTTGGCCTCGAGCTCGGCCTGCGTGGTCTCGGCGGGCATCTCGACCTGCAGCGAGTGCATCCCGGCCTCCTCGCACGCGCGGTGCTTGTTGGCCACGTAGACCTGCGAGGCGGGGTCCTCGCCGACGATGATCACCGCGAGCCCGGCGCGGATGCCGGTCTCGTCGTGGAGCCGCTTGGTGCGCTCCGCCACCTCGCCGCGGACCGTGGCCGCGACCGCCTTGCCATCGATCAGATTGTCCATGCGGGCAATGTACCGCCCGCCGGGCCCGGTCGGCTCAGTCGCCGGTGCGGATGAACTGGATGCGCCCGACGGAGGTCGTGCGGGACGGATCGTCCCAGGGCGCGACCGTCACGTCGCAGACCGCGAGGGTGCGCCCCGCCCGCAGGCAGCGGGCGGTCACCCGCAGG
>CAIQOY010000052.1 GCA_903873565.1 uncultured Actinomycetes bacterium | reverse complement strand
CGGCTGGTAGGTGCCGTTCCACTGCAGGGCCACGTCGACCTCGACCCCGGACTCCTCGTCGCGGGCCGAGACCGTCACCACGCCGGGGTGCACGAGCTCGCGCCCGTGGTTCATGAAGGCCACGTACTCGGCGATGCCGCCTTCGTAGCGCCAGGTCTCGTCCGAGCCGTCGCCGCGCTCGTCGATCAGCCGCAGGGACAGGCCGGCGGTCAGGAACGCCATCTCGCGCATGCGCTGGGCCAGGGTGTCGCGGTCGTAGCGGATGTCCTCGAAGATCTCGGCGTCGGGCAGGAACGTGACCTCGGTGCCCGTCGGCCCGTCCCAGGCGTCGCCCCGCGACAGGGCGTTCTGGGGCTCGCCGCGCGCGTAGTCCTGGCTGTGCACGAAGCCGTCGCGGCGCACCTCGATGTGCAGCCGCTCGGCCAGCGCGTTGACCACGGACACGCCGACGCCGTGCAGGCCGCCCGAGACCTTGTAGCCGCCGCCGCCGAACTTGCCGCCGGCGTGCAGCTTCGTGAGCACGACCTCGACCGCGCTCATGCCCTGGTCCTCCATCACCTCGACCGGGATGCCGCGGCCGTTGTCGCGGCAGGTCACCGAGCCGTCCGGGTGGAGGACGATCTCGACCTCCGTGCAGAACCCCGCGAGGGCCTCGTCGACGGCGTTGTCGAGCACCTCCCAGACCAGGTGGTGGAGGCCGCGCGACCCCGTCGAGCCGATGTACATACCCGGGCGCCGGCGGACCGCTTCGAGGCCTTCGAGGACGGTGATGTTGTCGGCGCCGTAGGACTCGCTCAAGGGCACTTCCCGGGGTTGGAGGCGGGCGGGTAACGCACCCCCAACACTACCAGAGCGATCCCCGGAAAACCCCGATTCCTACGGCGATTTCCGGCGCTCGAGCGACTGGGCGGCGAGCCGGCGGAGGGCGTCCCGCAGGCGCGGGTCGGCGACCTCCCGGGTGAGCTCCTCGGCGCGCCGCAGGGCCTCCGCCGAGGGGGGCTCCGGGGCGGGCTCGGCCGGGGCCTCGGCGGGCGCCGCGAGCACCCCCACCTCGACCTTCAGGGCCCGCGGCGCGTCGTCGCCGAGGAGATCCGCGAGCCGGGCCAGGATGCGCCGCTCCTCGAGGGTCAGGGCGTGCGTCCAGCTCGCGTCGCGCGCGTGCACGATCAGCGTCCCGTCGCCGGCGATGCGGGCCGGCTGCGCCATCTGCGCGAGCTGCTCGCCGACCGCGGCCGGCCACGCCTCCGCGATCCGGCGCAGCGGCGCGAGGTCCGGGGCGCTGCCCCGCGGCGCCGTCCCGCCGACGTCCGCGGCGATCGCCTGCGGCACCCGCAGGGCGTCGCCCGGGCTGCGCCGGCGGCTCACGCGGCCTCCCCGAGGGCGTGGACCCGGTCGGCCAGCGCGTCGACCCCGTCGGCGCCGGTCGCGGTCAGGATCGTCTGCCCGTGGGCGCGGGCCAGCCCCACGAGGTTCGCCCGCCGCTCGCGGTCGAGCTCGGAGAGGACGTCGTCGAGGAGGAGCAGCGGCGGCTCCCCGCGCGCCTCCGCCACCAGCGCGGCCTGCGCCAGCAGGAAGGCGAGGACCAGCGTGCGCTGCTCGCCCTGCGAGGCGCTGCGGCGCGCGTCGCGGCCGTCGAGGGCCACGTCGAGGTCGTCGAGGTGCGGGCCCGCGCCCGTGGCCTGCCGCTCGATGTCGCGCCGGCGTCCCTCCGCGAGCGCCGCCCTCAGCGCCGCCGCGTCGCCGGCCACCGAGGCCCGGTAGGCGAGGGAGGCGGGCCGATCGCCGCCGAGGGCGGCCGCGCGCTCGGCGAAGAGCGGCGCCAGGCGGGCGACCAGCCGCTCACGGGCCTCGACCACCACCGCGCCGCGCTCGGCCACCTGGTCGTCCCAGGGGTCGAGCTCGGCCGGGTCGCCGCCGCGGCGCACGTGGCGCAGGGCCGCGTTGCGCTGCTCGACGGCCTGCCGGTAGGCCCGCTCGTGCTCCTCGAAGCGGGGCCAGGCCAGCTCGATCGCGCGATCCATGGCCAGCCGGCGGACGGCCGGCCCCCGCTTGACCAGGTCCAGCAGGTCGGGGATGAAGACCACCGCCGCCCAGCGCTCGCGCAGGGTGCGCCCGTCGACCTCGACGCCGTCGAGCTCGATCCGCCGCCCGCCGCGGGCCAGCTCGACGCGGGTCGTGCTGGGCGCGCCGCCGGCCTCACCCTCCACGCGCACCCCGAGCCGGTCGGCGCCGTCGCGCACCATCCGCGCGTCGCCCGCGGGCCGGAGCCCGATCCCCCGCACCCCCAGGTGCACCGCCTCGATCAGCGAGGTCTTGCCGGACCCGTTGGGCCCGACCACCGCGGTCACCCCGGCGGCCGGCCGCAGCTCCGCCATCGCGTGGCAGCGGACGTCGGCGGCCCGCACCAGGTCGACGCGCACGGCCTACAGCCGGATCGGCATGATCACGTACCAGAACGTGCCGTCGGCGCTCTCGAGGAGCGCGGGCCGCAGCGACGAGATCAGGCCGAGGCGGACCTCGTCGCCCGGGACGCTCTCCACGCCGTCGCGCAGGAACTCGTGGTTGAAGCCGATCTCCACGGTCTCGGTGCCGTCGTAGCCGACGGGGATCGACTCCGCGCCCTCGGCGACGTCGGCGGTGCGCGCCGACAGGCTCAGCTTCCCCGGCGCCAGCTCGACCCGCACCGGCGTGTTCTGCCGGGCCACGATGCCCACGCGGCGGACGTTCTCGAGCAGCTCGTCCTTGGCGATCGCGACGGAGTGCTCGATGCCCTCGGGGCGCAGCGCCGAGAAGTTCGGGAACTGGCCCTCGATGCGCCGGGCGCTGAGCCAGATGCCGGCGGCGCCGAAGCTGACCAGGCCCTCGCCGATGGACACGCTCAGCGGCCCGTCGCCCTCGCCGGCGATCCGCACCGCCTCCTCGAGGGCGCGCACGGGGATGATCGCCTCGAGCGGCTCCGGCGCGGCGCCCTGCAGCGGCGCCTCGGCCACGGCCAGGCGGTACGAGTCGGTGGCGGCCATCACCAGCCGCTCGGCCTCGAAGCGCACCAGCGCCCCGGTCAGGACCGGGCGGCTCTCGTCGCGCGAGGCGGCGCGCTTGACGCGGTTGACGACCTCCGCGAACGTCGCCGCGTCCGTCTCGAAGGCCCGCTCGAGGTCGACCTCCGGGATCTGCGGGAACTCGTCGACGGGCAGCCCGTAGAGCGTGTAGGTGGAGGAGCCGGCCGAGACCTGGACGCCGCCCTCGCCGGTGGCCAGCTCGACCTGCTCTCCGGCCAGGGCGCGGATCAGCTCGGGGGCGATCTTCGCGGGCAGGAGCGCGCTGCCCGGCTCGAGGACGTCCGCGTCGAGCGGCACGCGCAGCGTCATCTCGAGGTCGGTGGCCACGAGCTGCGCCGGCGACTCGGCGGAGCCCGCATCGATGCGCACGTGCGCGGCGCTCTGGAGGTTGGCGCGCGTCGAGGCGGCACGCGCGGCCTGCGCGAGCCTCTCGGCCAGGTGCTCTCGACTGCAGCGGATCCTCATCTGGTCCCCATGGTGGTTTCCGTGGTTAGAAGGTTCATAGGGTAGTCATCACCATAGGGGCTGTGGAGGATGGGGACGGATGCCGGGTTTCGGCTCAACGACGCGGCCTGGCGGCGTCCGGCGCTGGGGATGGATCGGGCATCGCGCGGCGATCGGCCCCCAGGGCCCGGGCAAGCGGCTGCGGCGGCGCCGGTAGCGGGGGAGCGATCCCCCGTCCGTCCCCGCCCTCTCCCGCGCCCATCCCCGGGTCCGTCCACAGGCCGCCGGGTCATCCGAGCCGCCGGATCGTGGAGGTGAGCTCCTGGATCAGGTTGTACAGCGAACGATCCTCCTTCATGCGACGGGCGATCTTCTCGTGCCCGTAGTGGATCGTCGTGTGGTCGCGGCCGCCGAAGGCCTGGCCGATGCGCGGCAGCGAGAGGTCGGTGAGCTCGCGGCTCAGGTACATCGCGACCTGGCGCGGGAAGACCACGGTCTGGGTGCGCCGCTCCGAGCGCAGATCCTCGACGGTCAGCGAGAAGTACTCGGCGACGACGCGCTGGACGCCCTCCACCGTGACCGGCCGGGCGTCCTCGGGGTACTGGTTCTGGAGCACGTCGCGCACGAGCTCGACGGTCAGCGGCTCCCCGTTGAGGGTCGCGAAGGCCACGCTGCGGGTCAGCGCCCCCTCCAGCTCGCGGATGTTCGTCTGGACGCGCATCGCGATCTGGGCCAGCACCTCGCCGTCGTCGATGACCAGCCCGTCGCGCGCCGCCTTCTTGCGCAGGATCGCGATCCGCGTCTCGAGGTCCGGGGTCTGCACGTCGGTGATCAGGCCCCACTCGAAGCGCGAGCGCAGCCGGTCCTCGAGCCGGGCGATCTCGCGCGGCGGCCGGTCCGACGAGAGCACGATCTGGCTGCCGCCCTCGTGCAGGGTGTTGAAGGTGTGGAAGAACTCCTCCTGGATCCCCTCGCGGCCCGACAGGAACTGGATGTCGTCGATCAGGAGCACGTCGTAGCCGCGGTAGCGGGCCTTGAACTGCTCGATCCGCTTCTCCCGCAGCGCCTCGATGAAGTCGTTCGTGAACGACTCGCAGGTCGCGTAGCAGGTGCGCAGCCGCGGGTTCGAGACCGTGACGTAGTGGGCGATCGCCTGCAGCAGGTGCGTCTTGCCGAGGCCGGTCGCCCCGTGGATGACGAGCGGGTTGTAGGCCTGCCCCGGCGCCTCGGCGACCGCCAGCGCGGCGGCGTGGGCGAAGCGGTTCGAGGGGCCGATCACGAACGTGTCGAAGGTGGCGTTGCGGTTGAGGAGGGGCGCGCGCGCCGGCTCCTCGCGCGCCGGATCGGCGGCCGGCGGGGCTGCGGCCGCCGGCGGGGCCGGGGCCGGGATCTCGGGCGGCGCCGCCTCGGGGCCCTCCACCCCGAGGACGAGCGCCACGTCGAGCGGCGCGCCGTGCGCCGAGGCGGCGGCGGCCAGGACGAGATCCATGAAGTGCCCGGAGATCCAGCCGCGCACGAAGTCGTTGGGGACGGCGACCTCGAGGCGCTCGTCCGTCAGGAGGACCGGCTCGGCACGGCCGAACCAGGCGCGGTAGGTCGCAGGCGCCAGCGACTCCTGGAGCTCGCGGGACACCGCGGTCCAGAGATCGCCGGCCGGAGTGGAGGGAGCCGGTCCGGACATGTCGAGTGCGCGACGCTAGCAGCGCCGAGGGGGCGCGGGGAAGGCGACCGGGCGGGGGAATTCCCGGTGTTTGCGGGAAAAACAGGGACCCACAGGCCCATCCCCAGACTCGTCCACAGCTGGGGATAACCGCCGCGGACCCGCCGCCGGGCCTCCGCGGCGGTTCCCGTTTGCCGGGCCGCCGCGGCCGCCGGTATGCTTCGCGCTCCCTCCGGAACCGGATTCGAGATGAAGCGCACCTACCAGCCCAACGTCCGCAAGCGCGCCAAGACCCATGGGTTCCGCAAGCGCATGTCGAACCGCGCCGGCCAGGCCGTCGTCCGCCGCCGCCGCGCCCGCGGCCGCAAGCGCCTGTCGGCCTGAGGACCCGGATGCCGAGCGGCGCACAGGGACGCGGCCGGCTGACCCGCTCGGCCGAGTTCGACGCGGTCTACCGGCGCGGCCGCTCCGCCTCGAGCCGCCACCTCGTCGCCTACGCGTTCCCCAACGACGCCGAGGAGGCCCGCCTTGGCGTGGCGGTGTCGCGCAAGGTGGGCGGCGCGGTGGTCCGCAACAAGCTCAAGCGCCAGCTGCGCGAGGCGTTCGCCGCGCTGCCCGAGCCGCCCGGCCGCGTGGACGTCGTCCTGGTCGCCCGCCCGGGCCTCGACGCCGCCGTCGACCAGCAGGGCTTCGACTGGCTGGTGGCGGAGATCGGCGAGCTCGTCGGCCAGAGCGCGCAGGCGGCGGCCGCGTGATCGGCGACCTGCTGCACGGGCTCTACGCGCACGTCCTGCGGCCGCTGTGGCCGGGCGGCGCGCCGGCCACCCGCAACTGCCGCTTCGAGCCGACCTGCTCGCGCTACGCGATCGACGCGGTGCGCTACCGGGGCCCCCTCGTCGGCCCCGTGCTGGCCGTGTGGCGCCTGCTGCGCTGCAACCCGTGGAATGATGGCGGGGTCGACCCGGTGCGCCGGACCCGCTGATGGACACCCTCTACGCCCTCTTCGACCCGATCGTCCTGCCGCTCGAGTGGCTGCTGCGGACGATCCACGAGACCCTCGGCGTCACCTGGGCGTGGTCGATCGTGGTCCTGACCGTGATCGTCCGCATCGCGATGCTGCCCCTGACCGTCAAGCAGCAGCAGTCGTTCCGGGCGATGCAGGCCCTGCAGCCCGAGATCAAGAAGCTCCAGCAGAAGTACAAGGACGACCGCCAGCGCCTCAACGAGGAGATGATGGCGTTCTACAAGGAGAACAAGGTCAACCCGTTCGGGTCGTGCCTGCCGCTCCTCGTGCAGCTGCCGATCTTCTTCGCGCTCTACATCCTGCTCAGCAAGATCGGCGAGGAGGTCCTGGCCGGCGACGACCTGTCGATGTTCGGGGGCTGGATCCCCGACATCACGATGAACCTGCAGGACCTGCCGGGCACGACCCTGTGGCCGCTGATGGTCGTGTACGTGCTCTCGCAGATGGGCTCGACGATCCTGATGCCGACGTCGATGGACCCGAAGCAGAAGTACATCTTCATCTTCCTGCCGATCGTCTTCGCCTACTTCATCGTCAATCCGCCGTTCGGGGCCGCGGTCTTCCCCGCCGGCCTCCTGATCTACTGGATCACCACCAACCTCTGGACCTGCGGCCAGGCCGCCGTGATCCGGGTCTGGTTCCCGCCGCCCCTGCCGCCCTCGGCCAAGCAGGAGATGCCCAAGGCCAAGAAGAAGGGCGGCGTGCTCGGCCTCCTCGGCCGCGGCGGCTCGTCCACGGCGATGCCGAAGGCGCGCAAGGAGAAGGCCGCCCCGGCCCCGGCCGACGGGGACGAGGGCGCCGCGGAGGCCGATGCGCCCGCCGCGGACGCCGGTGCGGGCTCCGCCCCGCGCAACAAGGCCCAGCGCCGCAAGCGGCCCGCCAAGCCGCCGAAGGGCGGCCGGAAGGGCGGCGACTAGGTGGACGAGGCGTCGGTCGAGGGCACCGGCGAGACGGTGGGCGAGGCGCGCTGGGCCGCGATCCGCGAGCTCGAGCGGCGCTACCCCGGGCTCGACAAGGACACGGTCGACGTGCAGGTCCTCTCCGAGGGCGAGCGCGGGCTGATGGGCGTCGGCCGCGAGCCCGCGCGCGTGCTGGCGCGTCTGACCGTCCTGCCCGACCCGGACGCGGCTCCCGCCGCGCGCCCGCCGCGGCGCCCGGACCGCAAGCCGTCGCGCCGACCCCGCGCGGAGGAGCCCGCCCTGCCGCGGGCCGAGGGACCGGAGGCCGACCGCGTGCGGGAGCTGCTCGACGCGATCTGCGGCGGGATCGGCCTCGACGCCGCGGTGGTCGTCGGCCAGGGGCCGGACGGGCTCGTGGCCACCGTCGAGGGCGACGACCTCGGCCTCCTGATCGGCAAGCACGGCCACACGATCGACGCCGTCCAGTACCTCGTGAACGCGATCGTGCTGCGCGGGACCGGCGACGGGCAGCCGATCGTCGTCGACGCCCAGGGCTACCGGCGCCGCCGCGAGGCCGTGCTGCGCGACACCGCCGAGCGGGCCGCCCAGGAGGCGCTGGCCACGGGCGGGCCGGTCTCCCTCGAGCCGATGTCGAGCGCCGAGCGCAAGATCGTCCACCTGGCCCTGCAGGACCGACCCGACGTGGTGACGGAGTCCGGTGGCCGCGAGCCGCAGCGCTGCGTCGTCGTGCGGCCCGCCGACGGCTAGGCGTTCCACGTGAAACGCCGCGCGGCCGCGAAGCGCCGTTCCACGTGAAACAGGACCCGGCCGCACCCCTGCTCGACCTGATCGCGTACGCGCGCCAGCGGCTCGTCGCCGACCCCTCCCCCGCGGCGCTCGCCGAACACCTCGCCGACGCCCGCTCCAGCCTCGACCTGCTCGTCGCCGAGACCGGCCCGCTCGTCGATGTCGGCTCCGGGGCCGG
>CAIQOY010000051.1 GCA_903873565.1 uncultured Actinomycetes bacterium | reverse complement strand
GTCGTCGCGGGCGCGGCGCTCGCGGGCTGCGCGCTCGGCACGGGCGCCGAGGCCGGCGCGGGCGAGCGGCTCGCCGACGAGCGGAGGCCCGGCTGATGGCCCCGCCCACGATGCTCGAGCAGGCGCTGGAGTTCCCGCGGCAGATCACGCTCGGCCTCGACGCGGTCACCAATCTCGACATGCCGCGCGAGGCGCCGCGCGCCGTCGCCCTCTGCGGGCTCGGCGGCTCGGCCGCCGGCGGGCGGCTGTTCACGGCGCTCTTCGCCGACTACCTGAGCGTGCCGGCGGTGGCCGTCGACACGACGTCTTTGCCCGGCTGGATCGGCCCCGACGACCTCGTCGTCTGCACCTCCTACTCGGGCCAGACGCGCGAGACCCTCGACCTCTGGGAGGAGGCCGGGATCCGCGGCGCCCGCCGCATCGCCATCACCTCCGGCGGCGAGCTGGCCGAGCGGGCCGAGCGCGACGGCTGCCCGTGCGCGATCGTGGAGGGCGGCTACCAGCCGCGCGGGGCGCTCGGCTTCCTGCTCGGGGCGCAGGCCGCCACCCTCACGCGCTCGCGCGTCGCCGTCGGCTCGGCCGGGGCGCTCGCGGCCAGCGTGCCGCAGCTGACCGTCGCGGTGGCCCAGTGCCAGCGCGACCGCGACGCGCTCGCCGCCGAGGCCGCGCAGCTCGCCGGCACGGCGATCGTGCTGTACGGCTCGGGGCCGCGCGCGGCCGCCGCCCTGCGGATCAAGAACCAGATCAACGAGAACGCCAAGGCGCCGGCCTTCGCCAACGCGATGCCGGAGATGGCGCACAACGAGGTGCTCGGCTGGATCGGCACGCAGCGCCACGGCGCATCGGCCGCCGCGGTCTTCCTGCGCGACCCGGCCGAGCCCGAGCACGCCGCGCGCCTGCACGACCGGATCGAGGAGCTCGTCCGCGGCGACGTCGAGACGGTCCTGCGCTGGGAGGGGACCGGCGAGGACGAGGTCGAGCGCACCCTCGGGCTGCTCGTGCGCGGCGACGTCGTCTCGTGCCTGTTGGCCGAGGCGGAGGGCGTCGACGCCCTCGACATCGCGCGGCTGACCTCGCTCAAGGGCCTCTGACCCGCCCCCGGCGGGTACGATCCGCCCGATGAGCGATCCGCACGACATCGCGGACCCGTCGCGCGCCGAGGCGGGCGCGGGCCGGATCGCCTGGGCCGAGCGCGACATGCCCGTGCTGCGCGGGATCCGCGCGCGCTTCGAGCGCGAGCGCCCGCTGGCGGGCATCCGCGTCGGGGCCTGCCTGCACGTGACCGCGGAGACCGCGGCGCTGATGCGCACGCTGGCCGCCGGCGGCGCGGACATCGCGCTGTGCGCCTCGAACCCGCTCTCCACGCAGGACGACGTGGCGGCGGCGCTCGCCGCGGAGGGCGTGGGCGTGTTCGCCCGCCAGGGCGAGGACGACGACACCTACTACCGGCACCTGATGCGCGTCGCCGACCACCGCCCGCAGCTGGCGATCGACGACGGGGCGGACCTGATCGGGGTCCTGCACGCCGCGCGCCGCGAGCTGCTCGACGGGGTCATCGCCGGCATGGAGGAGACCACCACCGGCGTGATCCGGCTGCGCGCGATGGAGGCCGACGCGGTGCTGGGGTTCCCGGTGATCGCGGTCAACGAGGCGCAGACGAAGCACCTCTTCGACAACCGCTACGGCACCGGGCAGAGCGTCGTCGACGGGATCGTGCGCGCCACCAACGTGCTGCTCGCCGGCCGCACATTCGTCGTGGCCGGCTACGGCTGGTGCGGGCGCGGCCTCGCCGAGCGGGCGCGCGGCATGGGCGCGAGCGTCGTCGTGCTCGAGGTCGATCCGCTGCGCGCGCTCCAGGCCGCCATGGACGGGTTCCGGGTGATGACGGCGGAGGCGGCCGCGCCGATCGGCGACATCTTCTGCACCGCGACGGGCGACAAGGACGTCCTGCGCGGCGAGCACTTCGACCGCATGAAGGACGGCGCCCTGATCGCCAACGCGGGGCACTTCAACGTCGAGATCGACCTGCCCGCCCTGCGCGAGCGCGCCGTGGCCACGACCCGCCCGCGCGCCGACGTCGAGGAGCTCGAGCTGGCCGACGGCCGCCGGCTCGCCCTGCTCGCCGAGGGACGCCTCGTCAACCTCGTCGCCGCCGACGGCCACCCGGCCAGCGTGATGGACATGAGCTTCGCCAACCAGGCGCTCAGCGCCGAGTACGCCGTGCGCGGCGCCGAGGGCCTCGAGAACCGCGTCTACGTGGTGCCGCCCGCGATCGACGAGGAGGTCGCGCGGCTCAAGCTCGAGGCGATGGGGATCGCGATCGACCGCCTGACCGCGGAGCAGGAGCGCTACCTGCGCAGCTGGTCCGAGGGCACCTGAGGCCGCAATGACCGCGCCCGACGCGATCATCCGCCTCGAGCCCGGCGCCGTGGTCGTGCTCGACCAGACCCGCCTGCCCGCCGAGGCGGTGGAGCGCCGCTGCGCGGACGTCGACCAGCTGATCGACGCGATCTCCGTGCTGGCGATCCGCGGGGCGCCCGCGCTCGGCATCGCCGGCGCCATGGGCGTGGCCCTCGCCGCCGAGCGGGCGCCCGCCGGCGACGGCTTCGCGGCCGCGCTCGCGGCCGATGCGGCGCGCATCGCCGCCGCCCGCCCGACCGCCGTCAACCTGGCGGTCG
>CAIQOY010000050.1 GCA_903873565.1 uncultured Actinomycetes bacterium | reverse complement strand
TCCACGGCGGCGACCAGACGAGCTCGGCCTCGACCTCGCCGACGCCCGGGATCTCGCGCATCGCGCGCTCGATCTCGGCGGCGATGTGCGGGCCGGCCGGGCAGCCCATCGAGGTCAGGGAGTACGTGGCCTTGACGTTGCTGTCGGCGTCCACCTCGACCTCGTAGACCAGGCCGATGTCGACGATGCCCATCATCAGCTCGGGATCCTCCACCTGGTTGAGGGCGTCGAGGACCTGTTCCTTGGTGACTGCGCTCATGCGGTGCCTTTCGCGGTTCCCACGCAGGGTAGCCGACGGGCGCCCTAGGAGCCGAGCCGGTCGGGCAGCCGGCGCGCCGGCCACACGTGCAGGAAGGCCGAGCGCTCGTCGCCCGTCCAGAGCGCGTGCTTGAGGGCGGCGACGGCGCCGCGGTCGGCATCCGCCATCGCCTCGGCGCGGGCGCGGCACCAGTCGAGCTGGGCCGCAGCGGGCACCGCCTCGTCGGCGAGGCCGATCCGGACGGCCTCCTCGGCGCCCACCGCGGCGCGGGTGGCGAGCAGGCGCAGGGCCTGGCCGCGGCCGGCGAGGAGCTCGAGCCGGGCGAGCCCGCCGAAGCCGGGGATCAGGCCGAAGCCCGTGTGCACGAAGCGCAGCTCGGCCGCGGGGTCGACGATGCGCCAGTCGCAGGCCAGCGCCAGCTCGGCGCCGCCGCCCACGGCGTGGCCGGGCAGGCAGCCGACGACCGGGACGGGCAGCCGCTCGATCAGGTCGCAGAGCGCGGTGCCCACGTCGGTCAGGGTCTCCCCCGTGTCGTCCGCGGCCTCCCAGGCGCGGATCGCCGCGCCGGAGCAGAAGATGCCGCCGTCGCCGGTCAGGGCCACGAGCCGCACGTCGGGGTCGGCGGCCGCGTCCTCGAGGGCCCCCATCAGGCGCTCGGCGGCGAGCGGGCCGAGCGCGTTGCGGGTCGGCGGGTCGTTGAGGGCGAGGACGCGCAGGGCGCCGTGCTCCTCGATGCGGACGGGGACGCTCATCGGTCGGAGCCTACCGGGCGCCCTGGGGGCCCGTGCCGAGCTCCTCGTCGAGCGCGCGGATCGCCTCGGCGGCACGGGCGCGCTCGCGCTGCACGAGGTCCGCGTAGTCCTCGTCGGAGATGTGGTGCGTGGCGTGGTCGAGCTCGAGCTCGCGCAGCGCCTCGAGCGCGCCGTCGCGCTCCTCGCGCAGGGCGAGGCGGCGGCGCTGGGCCTCGGTGGTGGCGTCGAGGCGATCGCGCTCGGCGGCCGGGCGCACCAGCGGCCAGGCGACGAGGACGACCACGGCGAGCGCGAGCGCCGCGAGCACGAGGTAGGCGATCACGGGCCCGCCTCCCCGGCCAGGGGCTCCTCGGCGTAGCGGCGCAGGATGCGGCGCCGCTCGCGCGCATCGGGCCAGACGCAGAGCACGACCCCGAGGACGAAGATGAAGCCCGACAGCCAGATCAGGGCCACCAGCGGCTTGTAGAAGGCCTTGATCTGCACGGCCCCGTCGCCGCGGATGCCGTCGAGGATCACCATCAGGTCGCCGCCGGCCAGGGTCGTGTGGATCGCGACCTCGTTGGAGGTGGTCTGCTCGCGGGTGTAGGCGCGGCGGGCCGGCTCGAGCGCCCCGATCGAGGAGCCGCCGAGGGTGGCGTCGAGGACGGCGGCGCGCTGGGTGTAGTTCGGGCCGTCGGTCTCCTCCACGCCCCGGAAGGTGAGGGTGGCGTCGCCCACGGTCAGGGTCTGGCCGCGCTCGAGCAGGCCCTCGGCGCGCGACTCGTACGCGCTCGAGCCGATCGCCCCGATCACGAAGACGATGATGCCGAGGTGCACGATGTAGCCGCCGTAGCGGCGGCGGTTCTTGCCGATCAGCCGCGCGAAGGCCGTCGGCCAGCGCTCGTCGCCGAGGGCGTGCCGCGCGCGGGTGCCGCGCACGAACTCGGAGATGATCGTGACCGCGGTGAAGGCGCAGACCGAGCCCGTCGCCACCCCGGCCCACGAGGAGCCGAGCCCGAGCGCGAGCATCCCGGCGCCGGCCAGGAGCCCGGCGGCGAGCGGCCAGAGGAACGAGCGCCGGAGCTGCACGAGCGAGGCGCGGCGCCAGGCGATCAGGGGGCCGATGCCCATCAGGAGCAGCAGCGGGATGCCGAAGGCGATCGCGAAGAACTCGTAGAAGGGCGAGGAGACGGTCTCGCGGACGCTGCCGATCGCCTCGGTCAACAGCGGGAAGACGACGCCCCAGAGGACGGCGAACGCCATCCCGACGAGGAGCAGGTTGTTGAACAGGAATGTGGCCTCGCGGCTCGCCACGCTCTCGATCCGCTGGTCGGCGCGCAGCATCGGCAGCCGCCACAGGATCAGGACGGTGGAGCCGCCGCAGATCAGCGCGAGGGCGACGATGAAGTACCACCCGATGTCGCTCGCCACGAAGGCGTGGACCGACGAGAGGATGCCGGAGCGGGTCAGGAACGTGCCGAAGATCGACAGCGCGAAGGCGCCGGCGATGAGGGCGATGTTCCAGACCTTCAGCATGCCCTTCTTCTCCTGCACGATCACGCTGTGCAGGAAGGCGGTGGCCACGAGCCACGGCATCAGGGCGGCGTTCTCGACGGGGTCCCAGGCCCAGAAGCCGCCCCAGCCGATCTCCTGGTAGGCCCAGTGCGAGCCGAGCAGCATCCCGATCCCGAGGAAGCCCCAGGCCACGAGCGTCCAGCGCCGCGAGGCGACGACCCAGCGGGCGTCGACGCGCCCGGCGAGCATCGAGGCCATCGCCAGCGCGAAGGGGATCGCGAGGCCGACGTAGCCGAGGTAGAGGGCCGGCGGGTGCGTCGCCATGTACGGGTTCTGGAGCGCCGGGTTGAGGCCGTTGCCGTCGGGCGGCGCGACCTGCGTCGCGAACGGGCTCGCCGGCACCACCAAGAGCAGCAGGAAGAAAGCGAGGATGGCGCCGAGGATCGCGATCAGCCACGGCCGGATCTCCGCGAGGCCCTGGCGGGTCGCGCGCAGGGCGAGCAGCGAGAAGACGATCAGGATCGACGCCCACAGGAGCAGCGACCCGGCCTGCGAGGCCCAGGCCGAGGTGATCAGGTAGCCCCAGGGCAACGACCGCGAGGTGCTGGACGCGACGACGCTGAACGAGAAGTCGTGCGTGACGATCGCGTGCACGAAGATCGCGACCGCCACCGCGACCAGCGCGAGGATGCCCCACAGCGCGAGGGCCGCGGAGCGCAGGAGGCGCGCATCGCGGCCCGTGGCCGCGGCGAGGCCGGCGACGACGGCCCAGACCGCGAGGAGCAGCGCCAGGATCAGCGCGCCCTGGCCGACGAGCGCCATGTCCTACCTCCCGCGCCGGCTCAGGCCGGGTCCGCCGAGGTCTTCTGCTCCTCGTACTTCGAGGGGCACTTCGTGACGAGCGTGTCGGGGGTGCCGGCGAGCGTGCCGTTCTCGAGGCGTCCGTCGATCACGACCTCGCGCCCGACGCGGAACGCGTCCGGCACGGAGCCGCGGTAGACCACCTCGATGGTCTCATTCGTCGTGAAGTCGCGGACCGTGAAGCGCAGGCCCTGCGGGTCGGCGGCGTCGCCGGTGGCCTTCGTGACGCGGCCCTCGAGGCGGATGTCCTCGCCGTCGTAGCCGGTCGCGGCCTGCGCCACGCCGAGGACGGGGATCGAGGTGTCGGCGAACGCCGTGTAGACGGCGAAGGTGCCGAGGATCGACGCCACGGCCAGCGCCACGACTAGGCGGATGTGCCGGAAGCCCCGCTTGGGCTCCTCCGGGGTGGCGGCGGGCGTCTCGCTCACGGCACCCAGTCTATCGAAGGGCGCCCGAATCCGGCTTGCGGTTGACGGGTTCTCAGGCCGCCTCGGGCCGCTCGCCGTCGATCCGCTGGAGCTCGTCGCGCATCTCGGCGCGGTCGATGTAGCTCATCGCGTCGGCGTAGCCCTGGCTGTAGGCGGTGCGCAGGTACCAGCCGATCAGCTCGGGATCCCACTGCTCGCGCGGCACCTCGAAGAGCTCGGTCCACAGCCCGGCCAGCCGCAGGTCGAGAAGCCGTGCGAGATCCTCGTGCCGTTCCACCTGCGGGGCACGTTACGGAGGCGGCCGGACACCGGGCCTCCGCCCGTACCATGCGCCCGTGGCCGCCGCCTTCGCCGTCGACGTCCCCCGCGCCTACGAGGCCAACCCGGGGCTCGTGCAGTTCCGCGCCGCGGCCGGCATCGACGCGCTCGAGGTCAAGGTCGACGGGCGCCGCTACCGCATCGTCGACTTCGAGCGGCCGCTGCGCCGCGGGACGGTCGGGCCGTTCGGGCTGCCGAGCCGCGACGTCCGGGTGACCGTGGTCGGCTGGCGCGACGGCCGGCGCATCGGCCAGGACGCGGTCGGCAACGTGACCGGCCTGCCGAAGGCCGCGATGGACGTCGTCCCGGTGCGCACCACGCCCCCCAAGGCGCAGGCGCGGATGCGGGTGATGGCCAAGCCGTCGTACCCCTCG
>CAIQOY010000049.1 GCA_903873565.1 uncultured Actinomycetes bacterium | reverse complement strand
TCGGGCACGATGGACGACGTGGTCAACGTGCACGAGGCCAAGACGCACCTCTCGCGCCTGCTCCAGCGGGTGGAGGCGGGCGAGGAGATCGTGATCGCGCGCGGCGGGACGCCGATCGCGCGGATCGTGCCGATGCCCGCGCCGCGGAAGTGGCCGGGCCCCGGCCTCCTCAAGGGCAAGGCCTGGGCCGCCGAAGACGCCTGGGATCCGGATCCCGAACTCGAGGCCGCGTGGGAGGCCGAGGAGGACTGGATGCTGCCGGCGAAGGACGATGGCGATCCTGCTTGACACCCAGGCCGCCTGGTGGTGGCTGATGGACGACGGCCGGATCGACGATCGGGCCCGCCGTCTCGTTGCGCGGGAGATCGAGGGCCGCACCGCCTTCGTCAGCGCGCTGGCCCTGCTCGAGATGGTGGGCAAGGCGCTGCGGGGCAAGGCGGGACTGCCCGATGGCCTGCTGGACATCGTCGACGGGTCGGGCCTGCGCACGCTGCCCTTCGAGGCGCAGGACGCGATCGCGAGCCGCGATCTGCCGCGCATCCATGGCGACCCCTTCGACCGCGGCATCGCCGCCCAGGCGCTGCGCCGCGACCTCACCCTGATGACGAGCGACGCCCGCCTCGCCCAGTACCCGATCGCCGTCTACCGCCTGTGACCCCTGCCATCCTCAGCCCGTGATGGTCCGCGTCCGCTTCGCACCCGCGCCCTCCGGCGACCTGCACGTGGGCGGGGCGATGGTGGCCGTCGCCAACGACCTCCTGCGCCGCCGGGACGGCGGCGCCTTCGTGCTGCGGATCGACGACACGGACGCGGAGGAGACCCGAGCGGGCGCCGAGGCCGCGATCCTGGACGCCCTGGGGTGGCTCGGCATCGCGGTCGACGAGGGGCCGCTGCGCCAGTCCGAGCGGGCGGCGGCGCACCTCGAGCTGGCGGAGCGGCTGGTCGCCGACGGGGCCGCCGCGCGCCTCGACGACGGCGCGGTCGTGCTGCCCGCCGTGGAGCGCGACGTGGTGATCGACGACCTCAGCCGCGGCCCGATCCGCCTGCCCGCCGGGGCCATCGCCCGCACCGTGCTGGTGCGGGCCGACGGCCGCCCGACCTTCCACCTCGCGACCGCCTGCGACGACCGCGACCTGGCGATCACGCACGTCCTGCGCGGCGAGGACCACATCGCCAACAGCGCCGTCCAGCTCGTGCTCGCGGAGGCCGGCGGGTTCGCGCCGCCCGCCTTCGCGCACCTGCCGATAGCGGTCGGCGCGGACGGGGCCAAGCTGTCGTCCTCGGCCGGCGCGCCCGGGATCGCGGCGCTGCGGGCGACGGGCGCCCTGCCCGAGGCCGTGGTCGACTGGCTCGCGCGCTCGGCCTGCCCGCCGCTCACGGCCCTGCCGGCCTCCGGGGCCGACGCGCTGGCCCGCGACTTCGATCCGTCCCGCCTCGGCCACGGCACGACCCGCCTCGACCCGCAGCTGCTCGAGAGCCTCGGCCGCGACCACCTCGCGCACCTCGACCCCGCGGAGCGCGCGGCGCGCGTCGCGGCCTGGCTGGGCGACGGGGCGGACGCGGCTGCGGTCGCGGTCCTCGCGCCCGGCCTGACCGACGCCCCGACCCTGGCCGCCGCCGCCGCGCTCGTGCGCGGCGTCCTCGA
>CAIQOY010000048.1 GCA_903873565.1 uncultured Actinomycetes bacterium | reverse complement strand
GGCGGCGGGATCGGCACGTCGCGCATGCCCGCGCCGGGCACGCCCATCGTGCCGCAGAAGGGCTCGATCGGGATCCGCACGCCGGGGCAGAGCGCCGTGGCGTCGCCGTCCGTCAGGTCGAAGATGCGCAGCACGGGCTCGGTGAACTCGCCGGGGGGCAACAGGCCGAAGCCGGGGATGATGCAGGCCCAGCCCCAGTCGGGCAGGTCGAAGCCGAGGATCTCCACGGCGAGGGCGTCGCCGGGCTCGGCGCCGGCCACGTGGATCGGCCCGGCCAGCGGGTAGATCAGGTCGAAGTCGAGCTCGAGCAGGGCGGAGGCGGGGGCGTCGCGGGTGATCTGCCCGCCCGCGAAGTCGACGGTCTCGCAGACCACGACGTCGCCGGGCTCGGCGTGCACCACGGGCGGGACGGTCACGTCCCAGCGCCGGTGCGTGGGGGCGTCGAGGCCGATCCGGTGCTCGGCCATCAGGCCACCACCTCGATCGTCGACGCCACCCCGCTCGCCTCGGCCTCGCCGGCGGGGGTGCGCACGACGATCTGCACCCGGTCCGACCGGAACAGGTCGTGCGAGTGCTCGAACGGCGCGCCGTCGCGGTCCCACGCCGTGCGCACGATGGCCACCAGCGGCGTGGAGCGGCGCACCTCCAGGACCTTCGCCTCGAGCGACCCGGCGCCCACGATCTGGATGCGCTCCTCGGCCTCGCCCGGGCGCACGGCGTACGCGGTCTGGAGGAGCTCGTAGAGCGAGCCGCCGAGGGAGCGGTCGAGCAGGTCCGGGAAGCGGTCGGCGGGGAAGCGCGCCCGCTCGAGCGAGATCGGCTCGCCGTCGGCGAGCCGCACGCGCACGACCTCGAGGACGAGCGCCCCGGGCTCGAGCCCGAGGGCGGCGGCGGTCTCCGCGTCCGCCTCGACGGTGCCCGTCGAGAGCACGCGCGCGTCCGCCGAGAAGCCCTGGCGGCGCAGGTACGAGGGCAGGCCGGTGAGGCTGGTCAGGTCGCGCTCGACGCGGCGCGGCGCGACGAAGGTGCCGCCGGTCCGGCCCGCGGCGCGGCGGACCGCGCCCGCGGTCTCGAGGGCGTCGAGGGCCTGGCGCAGCGTCGAGCGGCTGACGCCGAGCCGCTCGGCGAGGTCGCGCTCGCCGCCGAGGCGCTCACCGGGCGCGAGCGCGCCCGCGGCGATGTCGGCGAGCAGCCGATCGCGGACGGCGGCGGCGGCGGGGCCGAGCGCGCCGGCCCCCGCCTGCACGCGTGGCTCCGTGCTCAGATCGCCTCCATGGCCGACGGCGCCTCGGGCAGGGTCTGGCCGCCGTCGATCACGATGGACTGACCGGTGATGAACTTGGCCTCCTCCGTGGCGAGGAACAGCGCCGCGTAGCCGATGTCCTCGACCTCGCCGAGGTGGCCGAGCGGGATCGACTCGGCGGCGGTGCGCAGGTAGTCCTCGCCCAGGCCGACGAGGCCCTCGGTGAGCACGTTGCCCGGCAGGACGGCGTTGATGGTGATGCCCTTGGGGGCGAGCTCCATCGCGGCGCCGCGCATGAAGCCGAGCTGCCCGGCCTTCGACGCGCCGTAGTGCGAGAGGGCCGGGATCGCGGTGAACGGGCCGGTGATCGACGAGGTCAGGATGATCCGGCCGCGGCCCGTCTTCGCCAGCGCGGGGATCGCGGCGGCGACGGTGAGGATGTTGCCCTTGAGGTTCGTGTCGAGGACGTGGTCGAGCGCCTCCTCGGTCATCTCCTCGAGGCGCGTCTCGGGGAACACCCCGGCGTTCGCGCAGAGGACGTCGAGCCCGCCGTTGCGCTCGACGACCTCGTCGACGATGCGCCGGCAGTCGTCGGCGCTGCAGACGTCGCCCTGGACGAACGACGCGCCCGCGCCGAGCGCGGCCACGGCGTCGGCGCCGGTCGCCACGTCGCGGCCCGACACGGCCACCTTGCAGCCCGCCTCGGCGAACACGCGGGCGATGCCCAGGCCGATGCCCTTGGTGCCGCCGGTGACGAGGACGCTGCGGCCCTCGAGGGAAGTGAACATGCTGCTCATCAGGTCTCCTCGCTTCTCACTCGTACTTGGTCAGGTAGGCCTCGGCCAGGGGGACGGTGTCGACCGTGAACCCCTCGCCGAGCTCCTGCGCCTCCGTCGCGAAGGCGTAGTGGGATCCGATCCACGTGACGAGCAGCAGCCGCCGCAGCATCACGAAGGTGTCCAGCTCGGCCTCGTCGGCGGCGTCGATCGGGGCGACCTCGCGGTAGCCCTCGAGCCACGCCGCCCGGAACTCCGGCTCGCGCGGGTGCTCCTCGAAGAACGAGACGGTCGTCGCGTAGTCGTACATGAACCAGCCGGAGCCGCAGTCGTCGAAGTCGATCACGCGGATCTCGTCGCCGTGCTCGAGCAGGTTGGCGAGCCGCTGGTCGGAGTGGCACAGCCCGAACCGCTCCGGGCCGGTGCCGTAGGCCGTGAGGCGGCGCTCGATCACGTCGACCGTGCGCTGGAACAGCGCGAGCGTGTCGCCCTCGACGCCGACGCCGTCCTGCCAGCGGCCCCAGTGGCCGTGCGCGCCCAGCGTGTGCTCGAAGTCCCACGCGAAGCGCGTGAAGGCGGCGGGCCGCTGCCAGCGGCGCGCGTGCGCGTGCATGCGGGCGGCGATCCGGCCGAGCGTGCGGTAGCCGGGCAGGGGGTCGGCCGCGTCGGGGTCCGGCGGCGCGCCCTCGGCCCACTCGAAGAGGACGACGTTGCGCTCCTCGACGTCGGGCAGGGCGACCTGCGTGACGAGGCGCCCGTCGGCGGCGGGCACCGCCACGACGCTGTCGACCACGCCGTCCGACCGCAGGGCCTCGATCCACATCAGCTCGGAGGCGATCGCCTCCGCCGAGTGGTAGCCGGGCCGGTGCAGGCGCACGGCGTACGCGCGGCCCGTGGCGGGGTCATCGACGCGGTAGGTGTAGTTCTCGGAGACGTTGACGAGCCGCAGCGCGGCGTCCTCCCCGATCCCGTACGGCGCGAGCGCCGCCCGCGCGAGCCGGTCGATCGCCTCCTGATCCGCAGTGCCACCCATCAGCGCCTCCTCCGGGGCGGCAGTATATGGCGCTAGGCGTGCTCGCGCCCGACGACGGCCTCGAGCACGCGCGTGATCTCGTCGCGCGCCCGCATGACGCTCTCGGTCGGCCCGCTCATGTAGATGCGGCCCGTGGCGCCGATCATCGCGACGTCGACCAGCGTGACGTCCGGGGCGACCCGCTCGGCCTCGTTGGCGGCCATCGCCGCGAACAGGGCCGGCGTCATCTCGTAGACCAGCAGCGTCTCGCCGGGCAGCACCATCGAGGCCTGGCGGTTGCGGTTCACGATCACCGCGTGCTGGTCGGTGATGTCCTCGATCACGTCCGAGTAGAGGATCCGCGGCTTGAGCTGGTGCGACGACTCCGCGCCGATGCCGGTGAGGATCGCCTCACCGGCGCGCTCCACGGCCGCCGGGTCGGCGGCGTGCAGCTCGAGCACGCCGAACTGGCGCTCGACGAAGAGGATGCCCGGCTCGACCTCGGGCACCGCCTTCAGCGCGAGGTCGATGACGCGCTCGATGGCCAGGCCGGGGGCGACCTCCACGATCAGGGCGTGCTCGCCCTCCATCGGGGGGTAGCCACGGGCGCGCGTCGGCGTCCCCATGTAGGCCGCGAACTGCCGGCGCAGCTCGGGGATGGGGAGGTAGACGCGCAGCTCGATATCCGGCCCGGCCATCGCGCGCTCCCTACTTGCCCGCCGTGAAGTGCTTGCCGAGCTCGGCGTGCGGGCGCGGGATGACGTGGGCGGAGACGAGCTCGCCGACCGTCGCCGCGGTCTCCGAGCCGGCCTCGGTCGCGGCCTTGACGGCCCCGACGTCGCCCTGGATGACGACGGACACCAGCCCGTCGCCGACCTCCTCGCGACCGACGATGGTCACGTTGGCGGCCTTCACCATGGCGTCCGCCGCGGCGAGGGCCGCGACGTACCCCTTGGTCTCGATCATGCCCAGTGCTTCCGACATCTCGTGTTCCTCCTGTTCGTCTCGTTCAGCGTGGGTCGTGGTGGTGGATCAGTGGTCGATGATCCCGACGATCAGCGCGTCGATCGGCGGGTGCTGCGGCGCGAAGCGCGACGCGGCGACGGAGCCCGTGGCGACGAGCACGCGCTCGCCCTCCCCGGAGCCCAGGACGTCGAACGCGACGAGCGATCCGCCCGTCTCCAGCTCGACCTCCAGAAACGCCCCGTGCGGCACGTCGTCCACGCGCTTGGTCGCCCACACGGAGCCCTTGACGGTTCCCTTCAGCATGAGGCCTCCCTCTCGATTCGGACGCCGAGCGCCCGGGCGCGGTCCTTGCCCATCGGCGTCAGCACGGCCCGGGGGCCGAGGACGAGCACGCCGCCGGCCTTGGTGGCCCGCTCGACGATGCGCTCGGTGACGGCGCCGCGCTCGACGCGGTGCGCGTCGCCCGCGGCGGCCGGCGCCGCGGGGGCGGCGGCCTGGCCGTGGCCGAGCGAGAAGCGCAGGCGGCCCGCCATCACGGCGGCCCGCTCGGCGGGGCTCTCGAGCCGGTGCGCGAGGGCGCGCACGAAGGCGTCGAGGTCGCGGTCGCTCGTGATCCGCACGTGCTCGACGCGCGCGTCGGCGGCCGGCGCGGGGTCCGGGGCGGGCGCGGCGGTGCGGCCGGCGGGGTCGGGCGCCTGGTCGGCGGGGTTCCAGGTGCTGGGGCGCAGGGTCTGCGCCACGGGCGGCGCGGGCACCTGCGGCACCGGACCGGGCCCGTGCGCGTGGTCGCGCAGCATCTCGGGCAGGAGCTCCTGGAGCGCCGTCTTGAGGGCGGCGTGCATCTCGCCGGTGCCGGTCGTCTCGCTCACCGGATCGCCTCCAGGGCCGCGACCGCCGCGTCGCCCGCGGCGCGCACGTCGGCCTCCTCGCCGGACAGGTAGACGCGGCCGGTGGCGCCGATCATGCGGTAGTCGATGACCTTGATGCGCGCGGCCTTCTCGGCCTCGTTGGTGGCGAGGATCGCGTAGGAGGCGGGCTGCACCTCGAGCACGAACAGGGACTCGCCGGGCAGGAGCATCGAGCCGACCTTGTTGCGGTTGATCAGGAAGGCGTGCTGGCCGTCGACCCGGCTGATCACCTTGCGGGCGAGGATCTTCGGCTTGACCGAGTCCTGCTCGGACAGGTCGAGGGCGTCGAGGACCGCGCTGGTCGCGGACTTGACCGCGGCGGGCGACTGCGAGTGCATCTCGAGGTAGCCGAAGGTGCGCTCCACGAAGAGGATGCCCGCCTCGACGCGGTCGTGCTTGAGCGCCGTGTCGGTGAGGGCCTCGATGTCGAGGCCGGGGGCGACCTCGATGATCTGGGCGGCCATGCCGGCGCGCGGCAGCCGGCCCTTGATCCAGGAGCCGAGGTAGCACATCGTCTGCGGCTGCAGCTGGTCGAGGTAGATGCAGGAGCGGAGCTCGACGGCGGTGTCGTTCACTGGCGGGTCAGCTCCTTGAGCTCCTCGAGGATCAGTCGGCGGACCTCCTCGCGGAGGACGTCCGTCTCGGGCGTCGCGGGCGCGGGCTCCGCGGCGGGGGCGGCCGGGGCCGCCGCCTCGAGCCGCCACGGCTGCATCCCGCCGAACTCGTCGAACGGCACGGAGCGGTCGGCGTTGTAGGCGACGCGCGTCCAGTTGACGAGGTGGCGCGGCTCGAGGTTCTCGCCGAGCGACGAGCGCCCGTAGAAGCCCGTGCCGATGGTCATCGTGGGGGCGAGGTTGGTGAGGACGCCGGCCGAGCCGAGGCTGTTGCCGACGTTCACCGTGACGCGCAGCACCTTCACGGCGGCGCCGTACTCCATGATCGTCTGGGCCCGCGTCGAGTGGATCGAGGCGGAGTGGCCGGCGCCCGTGGCGCGCAGCATCGCCTGCGCGGCCGAGATGCCGGCGCGCGTGTTGGGCACGCGCACGAGCCCGAGCACCGGGAACAGCTTCTCGCGGGCCAGCGGCTCCTCCGGCACGACCAGGGAGAAGGGCGCGACGAGGACGCGCGTGGCGGCCGGCACCTTGAGGCCGGCCTCCTCGGCGAGCACGGTCGCGGACTTGCCGATCAGGTCGAGCCGCATGCGGTTGTCGGGGAACAGGTGCTCGCGCACCCGCTCGACCTCCTCCGGCGTGCAGACGTGGGCGCCGGCGCGGCCGAGCTCGCGGATCAGCTTCTCCGCGACCTCCTCCTCGACGATGATCGCGCTCTCGTTGGTGCAGAGGATCGAGTTGTCGAAGGACTTCGAGTCGACGATCTCGCGCGCGGCGGCGGCGACGTCGGCGGTGGCGTCGACGAACGCCGGCACGTTCCCCGGGCCGACCCCGATCGCGGGGTTGCCCGAGCGGTAGGCGGCGCGCACGACGGCGTTGCCGCCGGTGGCGACGATCACGTCGGTCGTCTGGTCCGTCATCAGCGCCTCGATCAGCGGGATCGAGGGCTCCTCGACGACCTGGATGCAGCCGTCGGGGGCGCCCGCCGCGACCGCGGCGTCCGACAGCACGCGGACCGCGTCGGCGCAGACGGCCTTGGCGCCGGGGTGGGGGCTGACGACGATCGCGTTGCGCGTCATCAGCGCCAGCAGCACCTTGAAGTAGACCGTGGCGATCGGGTTCGTGGTCGGGGTCAGCGCGAAGATCACGCCCGCGGGGCGGGGCAGCTCGAGCACCTTGTCGTCGGCGTGGATACGCGGCGAGACGTAGTCGTGGTCGCGGTAGCGGTCCCAGAGGTCGCGCGAGCAGGCGACGTTCTTGATCACCTTGTGCTCGACGACGCCCATGCCCGTCTCCTCGACGGCCCACTCGGCGTAGCGCTCCGCGTGGGCCTCCCCGGCGGCCGCGACCGCGTCGAGGATGCGGCGCACGCGCTCGATGTCGTAGCGGGCGAACAGCTCGGCGGCCCAGTGGGCGCGCTGGAGCATCATCGCGGCGCGGGCGGCGCCCGGCGGCTCGCGGTGGGAGAGCTCGATCACGCTCACGCGGGCACCGCCTCGCGGGAGCCGGAGCGGACCTCGGCGTAGGCCTTGCCGATCGCGACCTCGGTGCGGTCGAGGATCTCGTCGACCAGCTCCGGGCCGAGCAGGATGCCGGGCTTGAACTGCAGGATGCGCGGGTCGAGGGTCGAGAAGATCGCCCAGACGCCGTGCGCGTAGAGGTGCTTCATGACGATCTTGGCGCCGACGGGGTGGTTGAACTCGAGGCCCATCACGACGCCGTCCTGGCGGATGCCGACGAACCAGTCGGGGTAGATCTCCTGGATCTGGCGCAGGCCCTGCTGGAAGCGCTCCGCGATGTAGTGCACCATCGAGCGCACCTCGGGGCGGCCGCAGATCTCGAGCACCTTGAGGCTGACCACGCAGCCGAGCTCGGCGCCGCCGCCCGTGGAGATGTGGCCGAAGCCGTCCTCCTTGAGCCAGGCCGAGCACTCCTCGGAGACCACGGTGCAGGCGATCGGGTACATGCCGCCCGTGATGCCCTTGCCGATGACCATGATGTCGGGCTCGACGCCGGACTTGGAGATGCCCCACATCTCGCCCGTGCGCATCAGGCCCGTCTGGACCTCGTCGGCGATGTAGAGGGTGTCGTACTCCTCGCAGAGCCGCTTGACGGCCTGCAGGTAGCCGGGCGCGGGGAGCGGGAAGCCGTAGGTGGCCGGGATCGTCTCCATGATCACGGCGGCGACGTCGCGCGCCCTGAGCGCGTCCTCCATCGCGTTGAGGTCGTTGAACGGGACCTGGACGAACTCCTCGGGGTGGTCCGACAGGAACAGCTTCGAGAAGCGCTCGTCGCCCGTGCCGACCGCGACGCCCGTGTGGCCGTGGTAGGCCTTGATGATCGAGACGATCTTGCGGCGCTGCTTCGTGTGGCGGGCCGTCTTAAGGGCGATGTCGATCGCCTCGCCGCCGCCCGAGCCGTAGATCACGCGGCGCATGTTCGGGCTGGCGGACTTGACCAGCGCCTCGGCGAGCGCGGTGCGCGCGAGCGCCGGGAAGTGGTGGTTGCCGATGTCGAAGTGCTGCATCGCCTGCTCGAGCGTGGCGATCAGCTCCGGGTTGCGGTGGCCGAGGTTGTACGTGCCGCCGTTGAGGTGCAGGTCGATCAGCCGGCGGCCGGCCATGTCCCAGAACAGGTAGCCCTCGCGGCGGTCGATGACGAGGTCGATCCCGGCGTCCTGCCAGAAGTCGGTCTTGTCGGGGTTCCAGAACGCCCGCGAGCGCTCCAGCATGTCCTCTTTCGACTCGTACGAGAAGAACCCGTAGTCGTACATCCGGGGGTCGCTCCTTCGCTGGACGGCCGAACCGTACCGAATAGCAGACCAAATTGCAAATCGGTCTGCACTGGTTCACCAAATCAAACCATTGGCAGGCCGAAACGGCCCAAATGGGTCGATCTCCCCGGGCCGCCCTCGACGTCCGGCTAGGCGGCGGCGGCGGCCCAGGCGCCGCCGCGCTTGCCCGACTCGAGCGCGCCGTCCACGAAGCCCGCCCAGCCGTCGGCGAAGTCCGAGTTCGCCAGGATCACGCGGCCCTCGGGGCGCTGCATCTCGGCGTGGTGGTGCGCGTACCAGCCGGGCCGGTGGATGCCCCAGGTGCCCCGGGACCACTCGTCGCCGAGCCAGTCGTGGCAGTTCATGCCGATCACCTCGCAGCCGGGCACCACGCGGTCGAGCTCGCGCTGCGCCCAGGCGAGGTCGCCGTGCCGGATGGCCGCGCCGTCGTTGCCGAAGCAGACGAGGATCTGCTCGTCGCCGGGCAGGTCGAAGATCGTGCTGATGAAGCCGAAGGGGTGGTCCGGGTGCATGCCCGCCACCGGGCCGCCGGTCGTGCGCACCCTCAGCATCACCTTGCTGCCGAGGCCGGCCTGGCCGAGGGCGATGCCGGCCCGCTTGCCCTCGCTGAGGCCGGGCTCGAAGCGGATCGACCCGAGCGCGTTGAGGGGCGCCGTGACCACGCAGGCCCGGGCCGGCAGGGCCTCGCCGGAGCGCAGCGTGACGACCACGCGGTCGCCCTCCTGCTCGACGGCCTCGACCGGCGCCTCGAGCCGCAGCTCGCAGGCCGCGGCGTCGAGGATCGGCTGCAGGAACGCGATCGTGCCCTCGGCGATCGTGTAGCCGCCCGCCGTCTCCTGCGTGAGGGCCAGCGAGTGGCCGGACAGCGCGTGCCAGCGCACGACCGACAGCGCGCCGGCGTCGTCGAGGTGCCCGCTGGCCACGCCCTGGCACTCCACCATCAGGAGCGCGCGCTCGTCGTCGGTCAGGTCGAGCTCGTCGATCCGCTCCTGGATCGTCATGCCGTCGAGGCGGCCGATCCGGTTGGCGTCCGCCAGCGGGGCGTGCGGCTGGGGCAGGATCTCCCACGAGCCCGCGCAGTACTTGTCCCAGGCGGACTCGTTGAGCGCCTCGCGCTCCGCGCGCGAGCCCGTGCGGATCTCCTCGCCGACCGTCCAGTGCACCCGGTCGCCGTAGGGGGGCATCAGCGGGGTGACGCCGGCGGCCACCACCTCGGTCCACAGGTGCGGCTGGAACCAGTGGAAGTAGTTGCCGCCGCGCTCGAAGCGCTGGCCGTCCCAGTCGTCCGTCCAGGTGCGCCCGCCGATCCGGTCGCGGGCCTCGAGGATCAGGGGCTCGCGGCCCGCGCGGCGCACCTCGCGTGCGGCGGCGCAGCCCGCGAAGCCCGCTCCGATGACGATGACGTCGTGCACCCGCTCCTCCTGACCGCGGCGTCAGGCTACCGGCGGCGGGGGTCAGCGTCCAGCGCGGCTCGCCCGATCGGCGACCTTCGCCGCCGCCTCGAGCAGGAACGCGCCGATGCCGCGCGTCTGCGTGGCCACCGTCTTGGGGCCTGCCCAGGTCGCCGAGACGGTGTGGTTGAGCTCGGTCGAGCCGAGCAGGACCACGAGGTCGGCACCGTCCAGCTCGCGCTGCACGTCGCGGCCGGGCCGTGCCACCGTGCCGTCGACGACGCGCAGGTCGAGACGGTCGCCCAGGAGTGCGGGCAGCTCGCGGCGGATGTCCGGGCTGCCCCCGACCACGATCACGCGCCGCAGGCCCGCCCGCTCGCAGGCGTCGGCGAACGCGATCGCGCCGCGGCGGTTGGC
>CAIQOY010000047.1 GCA_903873565.1 uncultured Actinomycetes bacterium | reverse complement strand
TGGCAGAACGCGCAGCCCGTCGTGCGCCACCGCGAGGGCCGCACGCTCGCGCTCGGCCACAACGGCAACCTCACGAACACCACCGAGCTGCGCGAGGAGCTCGAGGCCAAGGGCATCCGCTTCGAGTCGACCTCCGACACCGAGGTCATCGCCGCCCTGATCTGCGAGCACCCCGGCTCCCTCGTCGAGGGCGTGCAGGAGGCGATCAGCCGCATCAACGGCGCGTTCGCCGCCGTCGTCATGGACGAGGAGCGGCTGATCGGCTTCCGCGACCCCGACGGCATCCGCCCGCTCGTCCTCGGCGACCTCGACGGGCATCCCGTGCTGGCGTCCGAGACCTGCGCGCTCGACCTCGTCGGGGCGCGCGTCGTGCGCGACATCGAGCCGGGCGAGATCGTGGTGCTGCACCCCGACGGCGTCGAGAGCATCCGCCCGGCCGACCCGCACAGCCCCGCGCTCTGCGTGTTCGAGTTCATCTACTTCGCTCGGCCCGATTCGAAGATCGACGGCCAGCACCTGCACGGTGTGCGCGAGCGGATGGGCGAGCGGCTCGCCGAGGAGGCGCCGGCCGAGGCCGACATCGTGATCCCCGTGCCCGACTCCGGTGCGCCGGCGGCGCAGGGCTTCGCGCGCAGGAGCGGCATCCCGTACATGGACGGTCTGATCAAGAACCGCTACGTCGGGCGCACCTTCATCCAGCCCGACCAGGCGATGCGCGAGAGCGGCATCCGCCTCAAGTTCAATCCGATGCCGGACGTGCTCGAGGGCCGGCGCGTGGTCGTCGTCGACGACTCGATCGTGCGCGGCACGACGACGCGCAAGATCGTCGAGATGCTGCGCGGCGCGGGCGCCACGGAGGTGCACCTGAGGATCTCGTCGCCGCCGATCATCTCGCCCTGCTTCTACGGCATCGACATGGCCACGAAGGACGAGATGATCGCGGCCGCCAAGTCGCTCGAGGAGATCCGCCAGGAGCTCGACGCGGATTCCCTCGCCTACCTCTCGCTCGACGGCCTCGAGGCCGCGACGGGCCACGGCGACGACCGCTTCTGCCGGGCCTGCCTGACCGGCCGCTACCCGACGGTCGTGCCCGTGGCGGCCGACAAGGACCGCTTCGAGGCGACCCGCCTGCCGGTGGCCTGACGATGGCCGACGACCTGACCTACGCCGCCGCCGGCGTCTCGCTCGACGCGGCCGACGAGGTGGTCGAGCGGCTCAAGGGCGCGGTGCGCTCCACGGCGCGGCCGGGCGTGATCGACGCGCACGGCGGCTTCGCGGGGCTGCTCGCCCTGGGCGGCCTCGGCTACGAGGACCCGGTGCTCGTGGCGGGCACCGACGGGGTGGGCACGAAGCTCGAGCTGCACCGTGAGGCCGGCAGCCTGCACGCCGCGGGCATCGACTGCGTCGCGATGTGCGTCAACGACATCCTCTGCGTCGGTGCCGACCCGGTGCTCTTCCTCGATTACGTCAGCGTGGGCCGGCTCGACCCCGAGGTCGTGGCGAGCCTGGTCGAGGGCATCGCCGACGGCTGCCGGCAGGCCGGCGCGGCGCTGCTCGGCGGCGAGACGGCCGAGCACCCCGGCGTGATGGACCCCGCGAGCCTCGACGTGGCGGGCTTCGCGCTCGGGATCTGCGAGCGCAGCCGGCTGATCGACGGCACGACGGTGGCGGCCGGCGATCGCGTGATCGGCATCGCCTCCTCGGGCCTGCACTCGAACGGCTTCTCGCTGGTGCGCCGCGTCGTCGAGCGCGCGGGCGGCCTCGCGGCCGCCCCGGCCGACCTGCTCGCCCCGACCCGCATCTACGTCGACGACGTGCGCGCCCTGCGCGCCGTCGTGGAGGTCAAGGCGCTCGCGCACATCACGGGCGGCGGCATCGAGGGCAACGCTCCGCGCGTCCTGCCCGACGGCTGCGGCATGGTCGTCGACCCGGCCGCCTGGCCGCGGCCCGAGGTCGTCCAGTGGCTCGCCGACCAGGGCGTCGCCGAG
>CAIQOY010000046.1 GCA_903873565.1 uncultured Actinomycetes bacterium | reverse complement strand
CGCACGGTGGTGGTGCGCAGCGCGACCTCCTCGATCACGCCCGTGACGGCGTCGAAGCGCACCTCGTCGCCGATGCCGTACTGGTCCTCGATGATGATGAAGATCCCCGCGAGGTAGTCCTTCACGAGGGTCTGGGCGCCGAAGGCGAGGGCGACGCCGACCACGCCGGCGCTCGCGATCAGCGGCGTGATGTCGATGCCGAGGAGGTCGAGGACCACGAGCAGGGCGTTGACCCAGATCAGGAGCAGGACGACGCCGGTTGCGAGGGCGCCGATCGCCTGCGCCCGCTGGGCCATGCGCGTCGTGCGCAGCGTCGGATCCAGCGCGTCCGCGCGCCCGGGATGGCGGTCCGTGGCGCGGGCGATGATGCGCTCGACGCCGCGGCGGATCAGGCGCCGGGCGACGACGGTGAGCGCGATCGCCGCGACGACGGTGAGGGCGATGCGCAGCGGGTCGCCCTCGTCGATCCAGGCGGCCAGCCGGTCGACGGTCCCGGTCACGGCGAGCGGCGGCAGCGGCGCGATCATCGCAGTCGGGCTCAGTCGAAGGCGATCACGCTGCGGATGCCGTCCTGGGCCTCCATCAGCTCGAACCCGCGGTTGACCTCGTCCAGCGAGATGCGGTGCGACAGGAGCGCGTCGACGTCGATCTCGCCGGCCAGCCAGCGGTCCACGAGGAGCGGCACCTGCGTGCGGCCCTTGACCCCGCCGAAGGAGGAGCCCGTGACGCGCCGGCCGGTGATCAGGAAGCGCGGGATCACCTCGAGCAGCTCGCCCTTGCCGGCCACGCCGCACATCGTGGCGAGGCCCCAGGCCTCGCGGGCGCTCTCGACGGCCTGGCGCATCACGGCGACGTTGCCCGTGGCCTCGAACGTGTAGTCGGCGCCGTAGCCGCCCGTCTGCTCCTTGATCCAGTCGACCGCGTCGGGGCCGCCGGTGATCGCGTCCGTCGCGCCGTGGTGACGGGCATCGGCGAGGCGGCCGTCGGCGAGGTCGACGGCGATGATGCGCTCAGCGCCGGCGAGGCGGGCGCCGATCACGGCGCCGAGGCCGACGAGGCCGCAGCCGAACACCGCCACCGTCGAGCCGGGCTCGACCTGGGCCGTGTAGAGCGCCGCGCCGATGCCCGTGGAGAGGCCGCAGGCGAAGGGCGCGCAGCCGTCGAGCGGCGCCTCGGGCGACACCTTGGCGAGCGCGATCTCCGGCATCACCGTGTACTCGGCGAAGGTCGAGGTGCCCATGAAGTGGCGCAGCTCCTCGCCGCCCCGCGACAGCCGCGTCGTGCCGTCCGGCAGGTAGCCGCGGCCCTGCTCCTCGCGGATCGCGATGCAGCGGTTCGTGCGGGGGCTCCGGCAGTGCACGCACGCCCCGCACTCGGGCGCGAACAGCGTGATCACGTGGTCGCCGGGCCGCACCAGGGTGACGTCCCCGCCGACCCGCTCGACGACGCCCGCGCCCTCGTGGCCGAGCACGCACGGCGCGTAGCCCGTGGGGTCGGCGCCGGAGGCCGTGTAGAGGTCGGTGTGGCAGACGCCGCAGGCGGCCAGGCGCACCAGCACCTCGCCCGGTCCGGGCTCGGCGAGATCGACCTCCTGGACGACCAGGGGCTGCCCGAACTCCTCGAGGACCGCGGCGCGGATTCGCATGCGGGGACTGTAGCGGGGCACGCGAACGCGGCCGCGCTCCGACGCTACCCTTCGGGCGATGCAGGTCGACCGCCGCCTCCTCACCGTGCTCCAGGCGCTGGCGCTGATCGCGGCCATGGCGATCGCCGGCTACCTGACGTGGATGAAGGCCCGCAATCAGATCCCGCCCTGCACGGCGGGCGGCGGCTGCGCGGCCGCCCTCTACTCGCAGTGGGGCTACATCGCCGGCATCCCGCTGGCCTACATCGGCCTCAGCGCCGCCACGGTGCTCCTCGCCCTGACCCCGTGGCGGATCCAGCCCGTGCGCGCGATCAGCATCGTCCTGTTCCTGGTCGGGGCGATCTTCACGATCTACCTGCGCTACGTCGAGCAGGCGCACTTCGACGGCAACGTCTGCATCTGGTGCGTCTCGTTCATGGCCGCCTGGTGGGTGGCCGGGGCCTGCGAGCTCCTGCGGCTCGTGCGCCCGCCGGCGCCCGCCCCCGCGCCCGCGTAAGCGGGCCCGCCGCCGCGCCGACTCCCCCGTGCACCCCACACGGAGGAGACGACATGGACGCCACCCTGGCCCCCGACCCGACCGCGATCACCCTCGCGCCCGGGCGCCCGCAGACCCACGGCGGCATCACGGTCGTGCCGCTCCTCGCCGCGGCCCCGCCCCGCGCGGACTACATCACGCTCGGCGAGGCCCTCCCGCAGGGGTTCACGATCACCGAGGTGGACGACGCCGGGCGCGTGCCCGAGCTGCTGGTCGGCAACCCCCTCGAGCGCGACGTGCTGCTCTACGACGGCGAGGAGGTCGTCGGCGCGAAGCAGAACCGCGTCCTCGAGGCCTCGATCCTCGTCGCCGCGGGCGCCGCCCACCCGATCCCCGTCGCCTGCGTCGAGGCCGGCCGCTGGCACGGTCCCTCCGGCGGCTTCACCGCCGCCGACCGGGTCAGCCACCCCGAGAGCCGCCGGCGCAAGGCCGCGGTGCTCGAGGACGCCCCGCTCGCCCAGGGCGTCGCCCAGAGCGCCGTCTGGCGGGAGATCGACGAGCGCATCCACGAGACCGGAACGCACGCCGCGACCCGCGCCCTCGCCGACGTGCACGAGACCGAGCGCGACCGCATCGACGCCGTCGCCGGCTCCTTCGAGCTCGTGGATGGGCAGTGCGGCGCGATCCTCGCCCTCGGCGACGGGCTCTGCCTCGATCTCGTCTCGCGGCCCGATGCCTGGACCGCCCTGTGGCCCAAGATCCGGCGCGGCTACCTGCTCGACGGGGTCCGCCACGTCGCGGACGACCCGACCCCGCAGGACCTCGTCGACCGCTTCGTCGAGCGGGTCATCGCGGCGGGGCGCACCAGCCGGCCGAGCCCCGGGCGCGGCGACGACCAGCGCCTTCACGGTCCCTCGGTGAGCGGCGCCGCCCTCGTCCTCGACGGCGAGGTGATCCAGCTGTCCGCGTACACGCGCGGCGGCGACGGGCCGACCACCCTCGGCGAGCGCGGCCGCATCGCCCGGCCGAGCCGGCGCCACCGCTGAACCCGGAGGCGTCGGGGCCATG
>CAIQOY010000045.1 GCA_903873565.1 uncultured Actinomycetes bacterium | reverse complement strand
TCCGCGGCGCCGGCCGCCTGACCCAGGTCGGCCGCGTCGCCGGGGTCGCGGGCGCGGCCTGCCGCGTGAGCGCGCGTCCGACGAAGGCCGGCGTCGTCGAGCTGCGCTGCGCGCTCTCGGCCCGCGCCGAGGCTGCGCTCGCCGACCGCGACCTCGCCGTGCGCGTGACCACGACCTTCCGGCCGTCCGGCGGCACCCTGCGGACCGCCACGCGGACGGTGGCGTTCGCGCGGACGGCGGACGCCGACGCGGTCACCGGCTAACGGCGCCCGCGCGCCCGCGTACCCTGTGCGCGTGAGGCCCGAGGCCCCGATCGGCATGTTCGACTCCGGCGTGGGCGGCCTGACCGTCCTGCACGCCACGCTCGTGCGGCTCCCGCACGAGGACGTCGCCTACCTCGGCGACACGGGCCGCTTCCCGTACGGCCCGCGCAGCCGTGACGAGCTGATCGCCTACGCGCGGGAGCTGACGGGCATCCTCGTCGAGCGCGGGGCCAAGGTCGTGGTCGTGGCCTGCAACTCGGCCACCGCCGCCGCCCTCCCGACCCTGCAGCGCGAGTCCCCCGTGCCCGTCCTCGGCGTGGTCACGCCCGAGGCCCGCGCCGCCGTCCAGGCCACCCGCAACCGCCGGGTCGGCGTGCTGGCCACGGAGGCCACGGTGGCGAGCGGCCGCTACGTCGAGGCGATCCACGACCTCGACGCGGGCGTCGAGGTCGTGCAGGTCGCCTGCCCGGGCCTCGCCGAGGCGATCCAGGGCGGCGAGCCCTACTCGGAGCGCACGCTCGAGCTCGCGCAGGCGGCCTGCGCGCCCCTGCGCGAGGCCGGCGTCGACACCGTCGTCCTCGGCTGCACGCACTACCCGCTGATCCGGCACATGCTCCAGCGCGAGCTCGGCGCCGAGGTGCAGACCATCGCCGCGGCGGAGGAGCTCGCCGAGGAGATCGCCGCGACCCTCGCCCGCAAGGGCTGGCAGCGCGACCCCGAGCACCGCGGCGCCTACACGTTCCTGGCCACCGGCGACGTCGAGGCGTTCCGGGCCGAGGGCACGCGCTTCCTGCAGCTGCCGATCGGCGCGGTCGAGCACGTCGACGTGACCGGCTGACCGGCCGGGTGTACGCTGCGGCTGCTCGATCCCGCCGCGCCCTGTGATCTGCGCTCGAGCCGATGTTCCGAGACATGGGACCTCGCGGTCCCGGCGCCGCCCTCAACCGGCCGCGTCGGGCGGGGGACCCACCTGCATGCAGCAGGTTCGACGGGACGGGGGCGCGGCGGGGTTGGGTGACCCCGTCGCTTCGCGCCTGCGACAATCGGCCCGTGATCTACCTCGACCACGCCGCCACCGCGCCGCCCGACCCGCGCGTCGCGGACGCGATGCTGCCGCACCTGACCGGCCGCGTCGGCAACCCGTCCGAGCCGCACGCCGCGGGCCGGCGCGCCCGTGCCGACCTCGAGGCCGCCCGCGCCGCGATCGGCGCGCTGCTCGGGGCCGAGCGCGTGGTGCTGACGGGCGGCGGCACCGAGGCCGACAACCTCGCCGTGCTCGGCCGGAGCGCGGGCGCGCCCGGCCGGATCGTGGTCTCGGCGCTCGAGCACCCGGCCGTCCTGCGGCCCGCCGAGGCCCTCGCCCGGCGCGGCGGGGAGCTGGCTGTCGCGCCCGTCCTCGCCGACGGCCGGGTCGACCTCGCCGCCCTCGCCGAGCTCGTGCGGCCCGGCGACGCGCTCTGCTGCGTGATGGGCGCCTCCAACATCACGGGCGTCGTGCAGCCGATCGCCGCGGTCGCGGAGCTCTGCGCCGAGCGCGGCGTGCCCCTCCACGTCGACCACGTGCAGACCGCGGCCGGGGCGGAGGCCGCGATCGCCGGGCTGCCCGGCCGCGTCACGGCCGCCGTGGCCGCGCACAAGCTCGGCGGCCCGCGCGGGGTCGGGGCGCTGGTGGGCGCCGTCGACGGCCTCGCGCCGATCGCCCACGGCGGCGGCCAGGAGGGCGGGCTCAGGCCCGGCACCGAGGACGTCGCCGGGGCCGTCGGGCTGGCCCGGGCGCTCGAGCTGCGCCAGGGCCCCGACGCACCGGCCGAGCGCACGCGGCGCGCCGCCCTGCGCGACG
>CAIQOY010000044.1 GCA_903873565.1 uncultured Actinomycetes bacterium | reverse complement strand
CCTTCCGGACGCCGATAGACTCAGCACGATGGCCGGCGGGCAGACCGATCTCGCGGCGGAGCGGGCGATGGGCGCGCTGCAGCGCGTCCACGACGAGGTGGATCGGGCCGTGCGCACGCCGCCCGGGCTGATCGCCGACCTGCTGACCGCGCTCGTCGGCGAGGGCCACGTGCTCGTGGAGGACGTCCCCGGCGTCGGCAAGACGGTGCTCGCGCGCGCGCTCGCCCGGTCCGTCGGCGTCGACTTCGCGCGCGTCCAGTGCACGCCGGACCTCCTGCCGGGGGACATCACCGGCGTCGAGGTGTTCGACCAGCGCGACCACGAGTTCCGCTTCCGGCCGGGGCCGATCTTCACGAACCTGCTGCTCGTCGACGAGGCCAACCGCGCGTCGCCCAAGACGCAGGCGGCGCTGCTCGAGGCGATGCAGGAGCGGCAGGTGACGGTGGACGGCACGAGCCACCCGATCGCGGCGCCGTTCATGGTCATCGCGACCCAGAACCCGATCGAGTTCGAGGGCACGTTCCCGCTGCCCGAGGCGCAGCTCGACCGCTTCGCGATGCTGCTGTCGCTCGGCTACCCCTCGCGCGAGGACGAGGTGCGGCTCCTGGCGGAGCATGCGGCCGGCGATCCCGTCGCCGCGATCGCCCCGGTGGCCGACGTGGAGGAGCTGCGCTCCGCGATCCGGCTGGCGCGGGACCTCCACGTGGAGTCGGCGGTCAACGAGTACGCGGTCGGGATCCTCGGGCGCACCCGCGACGATGCGCGCCTGTCGCTCGGGGCCAGCCCGCGCGCCGGCGTGGTGATGATGCGCATGGCCCGCGCCCGCGCCTTCCTGACGGGTCGCGCGTACGTGACCCCGGAGGACGTCGGGCAGGTCGCGCCGCGCGTCCTCGCCCACCGCGTGGTGCCGTCCGCGGATGCGCGCGCCGCCGGCGCCGCCCCGGCGGACGTGATCGCCGACATCGTCGCCCGCACACCGCTGCCGCTGTAGCCATGCCGACCGCCCGCGGATGGGTCGTCCTCGCCTGCGGGGCCGGGCTGTACATCGCCGCCCGGGGCTTCGGTGCACCGGTCCTCGGCGTCCTCGCGATCGCGCTCCTCGTCGCCGTCGCGGCCGCCGTCGCGTGGTGCCTGCGCCACCGCTCGGCCGACCTCCGGCTGGAGGCGCGCCTGAGCCCGCCGCGCCCCGTCGAGGGGCGGCCGTGGTCCTGCCGGCTCGCGGTCCACGGGCGCCTGCCCCGCGACGCGCGCCTCGACCTCGAGCTGCTCGGCCGCCCGGTCGCCGTCGCCCTGCGGCGGCGGGACGGGTCGGCGCAGGGCGAGGCGGCCGGCATCGCCGGTCGGCGCGGGCGCTACGCCCTCGGCCCCGCCCGCGTCCGCATCGCCGATCCCCTCGGCCTCGCCGCCGTGGAGCGCCCGGCGGCCGTCCGCGGCGAGGCGATCGTGTGGCTCGACGCGGGGCTCGCGGAGGCGGACGGCCGCGGCGGCACGGGCGGCGACGGGCGACGGCACGGCGTGCGGGTGCGCGCGGTCGGCTTCGACCTCCACGGCATCCGCGAGCATCAGCCCGGCGAGTCCCTGCGCCGCGTCGACTGGAAGACGTCGGCCCGCACCGGCGAGCTGATGGTGCGCGAGCTCGAGGACTCGGGCCGGGTGGAGATCCTGGTCGTCGCGGATCCGGGCTGGGTCGGGGCCGACGTGGCGCCGGAGCGGATCGACGCCGCGCTGCGCCGCGCCGCGGCCCTGGCGCAGTCCCTGGCCCGGGCGGAGGCGGCGGCCGTCCTCGCCGTCGAGGGCGCCCGGCGCGAGCGGGTCGTCCTGGACGGCACCTCCCCGGCGCGCGCGCTCGCGCTCGACGCCCTGTCCGGCGCCGCCGCGGATCGGACCGAGGACCTCGGGACGCGCCTCGCGCGCTGCCCGGATGCGCTGGCGGCGCGCACGATCATCGTGGTCACCGCGACCCCGACCGACGGGCTGGCCGCGTGGGCGGACCGCGCCGCGCGCCGCTGCCCGGTCGAGGTCGTCGCCGTGGGGGCGGAGCCGCCGCGCGCCGCGCCGGAGCCCGAGGCGGTGGCGTCGGCATGAGGGGGCGCGCCGCGTCCGTCCTCGTCACCGCCCTGGCGGCGCTCTGCGCGCTCGCGATCGCCGGGCAGCTGCGGCGCATGCTGGAGCCCGCGGAGCCGTGGCCGGGGATCGTGGTCGCGATCGCCGCCGTGCTGGCCGTGGCCTGGCTCGTCCGGCTCGCCCCCGCCGGGCTGCCGCGGATCAGCGCCGCCGCCGTGGCGCTGCTCGCCGCCGTGCTGGCGGTGGTCGGCCTGCGCACGGGCCGCTGGCCCCTGCAGGAGGACGTCGGCGGCCCCGACGGCTACCTCGGCTCGGCGGGCTACCTGCGGGAGTCCGGGCTGGCGCTCGGCGAGATCGCCCGCGCATGGGTGCAGGTCCTGTACCCGGCCGAGGCCGCGGCGGAGCCGGACGCCGTCGCCGTGATGCGCCTCGTGGGCCTGCTGCTCGCCGTCGCGGCCGCCATCGCCCTGATCGCCTACCGCTCGCCCGTGCCGGCCATCCTCGCCGTGGCCACCGCCACCGCCGTGGCCAGCCTGTTCCTCGGCCTCGAGCCGGTCTGGGCGTACGGCGTCGGGCTCGCCGCGCTCGGGATCGCCCTGCTCGCGCTGGTCGGGGGCGAGGGGCGCGGCCGCGCCCCGGTGGCCGCGCTCTGGTCGGGCGGCCTGCTCGGGGTCGCCGCGCTCCTGGCGCTGGCCGGGCCGCTCGCGGTCGGGTCCGGGGCCTGGGCGTGGCAGGACTGGACGATCGAGGAGCCGGACCCGGTCACGGTCGGGTTCGTGTGGGACCAGTCGCTGCAGTCCCTCGACTTCGCGGGCGAGGAGGTGACCGTGCTCGAGGTCGAGGGCCGCGACATCGGCTACCTCCGGGTCGGCGTCCTCGAGGGCTTCGACGGCGCCCGCTGGCGCAGCGCGGGCGTCGCCGCGCGCGCCGTCGACGGACCGGACTTCCCGCTGCCGGCGTCCGCGCTGCCGCAGGCGGCGCGGATCGGGGAGCGCGCGGTGCGCGACGTCGAGATCCGCAACGTGGCGCTGCAGACCGAGGAGCTCCCCCTGCCGGGCGGCACCATCGCGGTGCGCGGCCTCGAGGACGCGGCGCGGCCGGTCACCGTGACGCAGGAGGGCGTCGTGCGCCTGCGCTCGCCGCTGCCCGTCGGCGCCCGCTACGCGGCCGAGACGGTCACGGTCCCGATCACCCCGGAGCTGCTCGACCGGGACGTCCTCGGCGCGCCGACGGATCCCGCCGTGGCGATCGCGCAGGAGCTGGCCGGGGACCCGACCGTCGGCCGCAACGCCGACGAGGACCAGGCGGCGCCGTGGAGCGAGGGGGCCGACGAGCGGGCGGAGCAGGAGCAGCCGGGGCCCTTCGGGCAGGAGGCCCTCGACGCGAGCCGCCCGCCGCGCTCCGACGGGCTCAGCGGCGCGCCGCCGCCGCCCGCCGCGCTGATCTCGGTCGCAGGCGTGGCCCTGCCCGCGTTCGGCGTCCCGGACCGAGAGGCGGAGGTCGAGCGGATCCTCGCCGGGGCCATCGCCGAGGGCGGCGTCAACGCCGGCGCGCTGGCCGGGTGGCGCAGCGCGTACCGCGCGACGCGGCCGGTCGTGCAGGCCGCGCAGACGCCCTACCAGGCCGCGGTGCTGCTCGAGGACTGGTTCCAGCGGGAGTTCGAGTACGACGAGACCGCCAGCTACGCGTCGGGCAACCCGGCCGGGCCGCTGCCGACCTTCCTGCTGTCGTCCGCGCGGCGCGGGCACTGCCAGTACTTCGCGGGGGCGATGGCGGCGCTCCTGCGCCTGAACGGGATCCCCGCGCGCGTGGCCGTGGGCTTCACGCAGGGCGAGGAGGACGGCGATCGCCGCATCATCACCAACCGCGACGCGCACGCCTGGGTCGAGGTGCGCTTCCCCTACGCGGGCTGGGTGGCCTTCGAGCCGACGCCGACGCGCTCCCTGCCGCTCTCGACCTCCAGCACGTCGCCGGTCTTCCCGCAGAGCGCGGCCGGCGTCGCGGCGGGCGCGCTGGCCGGCCTGGTGGGCCCCGGCGACCGCCCCGGCGGGCCGAACGGCCCGAACCGCGGTGGCACGGGCGCGGTCGACGGCACCGCGGCGGGGGCGGGAGAGTCCGCGGGCTGGGGACGCCGGGCGGTGATCCTGGGGCTCGTCGCCGCGGCGATCGCGGCCGCCGGCCCCGCCCTCTGGCTGCCGAAGCGCCGTCGCGATGCGACGGCCTTCGCCATCGAGGATCCGGGCGCGGGGGCGGTCGCCCTGCGGGACGTGCTGGCGGGCTGGCTGGCCGACCAGGGGGCGGTGCCGGGCGCCGCGTCGGCGGCCGAGGTCGCCCGCGCCCTGCAGCGGACCTACGGCGTCGACCCGGGGCGCTGGGCGGACGCGCTGGAGCGGGCCCGCTACGCGCCTCCGGAGGAGGCGGGGGCGGCCCTGCGCGAGGCGCGGCGCGAGACGCGCGTGGCGGTCAACCGCGTGCGCGACCGCCTCGATCGCCGCGAGCGGGTGCGGGGCGCCGTGCGCCCGCGCCGCGGACCCCGGCGCCGCAGGGGGTAGACTCGGGGCGTGGACGGCGGCGTGTACGAGCTCTACGCCCAGGCCCGCTCGCACCTCGACGCGGGGGAGTACCTGGCGGCGATCCCGCCCCTGGAGGCGGCCCGCGATCGCTCGCCGGCCAGCGGCTCGATCCGCGAGATGCTGGCCATCGCGTACCTGCGCGCGCGCCGCTTCCGGGACGCGCTCCCCGAGGCCAACGCGGCCGTCGAGGCGGCGCCCAACGACCACTACGCCTACTACCTGCAGGGGCGGGCGCTGGAGGGCGTCGGCGAGCTCGACGCGGCCCGCGGCAGCTACCGGCTGGCCACGTGGCTGCGGCCGGGCGACCCCGCCTACGCGCGGGCGCTGGCCGGCGTGTCGTAGCCCGCGTTGGCGGGACAGGCGCCGCTTCGGTACGCTGCACGGGTGACTGACCGCACAGTCAGCGTGGCTCCGTCGCGCGCGCCGGTGGGCGACGACCGCCGGGGCGAGATCCTGACGGCCGCCGCCCGCGTGATCGCGCGCGACGGCGTGGACGGGCTGCGCATGGCCGCCGTGGCGCGCGAGGCCGGGGTCTCGAGCGCGCTGCTGCACTACTACTTCGACACCCGCGAGGAGCTGATCCGCCTCGCCTTCGACCTCCACGACCGGCGCGCCGCGGTGGCCACCGAGGCGCGTCTGGCCCTGATCGCCGACCCGGTCGAGCGGATCCGCGACCAGCTGGGCCACCAGCTCGACGACGATCCCGAGGTGCGGGACGGATGGGTGATCTGGGCGGAGATGCAGCGGCTCGCGCTGTTCGACGCCGCGATCCGCGCCAGCGTCGTCGAGCGGTCGCTGCGCTGGGTCGGCGCCATCGCCGAGCTGATCGGCGAGGCGCAGGCCGCCGGGCGGCTGCCCGCCGAGCGCGATGCGGCCGAGCTCGCGCTGCGCCTGACCGCGTTCGTGGACGGGCTGGGCGAGCACGTGCTGATCGACTCCGTGCCGCGCGCCGAGGCGCAGCGGCTGCTCGCCGCGGTCCTCGTCGAGGAGCTCGGGGCGTGAGCGCCACCCGCCGCCGGGCACGCCCGACCCGCTCCGGCGGCGCGCCGCTGACCCTGCACGCGCACGCCTACGCGGATCCCGCGATCCTCGAGCGCGAGCGGCGCGAGGTGTTCGCGAAGGCGTGGATCGCGATCGGGCACGTCTCCGAGGTGCGCGAGCCGGGCGACTTCGCCGCCGGGTCGATCGCCGGCGAGCCGGTGGTCGTGGTCCGCGACGAGACGGGCGCGCTGCGGGCCTTCTCGAACGTCTGCCGCCACCGCGCCGCCCAGCTGGCCACGGGCAGCGGCTCGTGCGGGAAGGTGCTGCGCTGCCCGTACCATGGCTGGACCTACCGCCTGGACGGCACGCTCGCCGCGATGCCCGAGGGGCGGGGCTTCGGGGAGGACTTCGACCGCGACGCGGTGCGGCTGCCCGAGTTCCGGGTCGACACGCTGGGCGGGCTCGTGTTCGTGAACATGGACCCCGCTGCGGAGCCGCTGCGCGAGTGGTTCGGGGACATCGCGGAGCGCTTCGAGGGGCTCGGCATCGAGCGCCTGGTGCCGGTGACGGCGCGCGACTGGCAGCCGCGGGAGATCATGCGCGGCCTCCCGGACGTCATCCGCTCGCGCCGCCTCGACGATGCGCGCGCGCTGGTCCCGGCCGCGGAGACGAGCCGCATGTGGGTCTCGTACGACCACAACTGGAAGACCCTCGCCGACAACTACCTCGAGGGCTACCACGTGCCGATCGGGCACCCGGGGCTGCTGCGCCTGCTCGACTACCCCAAGTACAAGGCGACGCTGCACCGCCGCGCGGCCTGGATCGACGGGCCGCTGCGGGACAACCCCTCACGCGACCTGGTGGAGCGCCTCTACCAGCGGCTGCAGCGCCCGATGCCGGAGTTCCCGGAGGAGCTGCGCGAGCAGTGGACCTACATCCACCTCTGGCCCGCCCAGTTCATCGACATCTACCCGGACTCGATCGACATCTGGCAGATGCACCCCGATGGCGTGCGCCGCACGCGGACCCTGTTCATGGTCTTCCGCTCGCCGTCCGAGGGCGTCCGCGACCGCGTCGCCCGCCGGCTCAACAGCGTGATCAACAGCGAGGTCATGGACGAGGACGTCGTGCTCTGCGACGGCGTGCAGGCCGGCCTCGAGTCGCTGACGTACACGCGCGGCGTCCTCAACGACAACGAGAACGCGGTCGGGCACTTCCACGACCTGCTGCGCGAGGCGGTGCCCGGCATCGATGACGGGCCGTAGCCACGGCCGTCACGACTGGCTCGGGCTGACCCCGGAGGTCGAGCGCTTCGGCCCGATCCTGGTCGACCGCATCGCCGGGGCGCTGGGCGAGGCGCCCGATGCGCTCGGCGAAGCGCGCATCCGCGAGCTGATCCGCACGGGCGACGCGGCGGCCTGGCTGGCCTACCTCGCGGCCCTGACGGCGCTCGTGGAGCGCGGGCGGGAGGCCGGGGTGGCCGCGCCCGAGCACGTGATCCTCGCGGAGATCCTGCGCGACCAGTACCGTCTCGCCCCGGGCGTCCTGCGCCTCGGGCCCGACGACGAGGCCCGCTCCCGCCGACTCGAGGAGATGCTCGACCCGTCATGACCGACGCCCTGCGCACCGACTTCGCCCCGCTCCTCGACGTCCGCCGCGCCGCGGTCGTCGGGGCCTCCGATCGCGGCCTCGGCTACACGCTGATCGAGAACCTGTCCGCCCACGGCGGCGAGGTGGTGGGGGTGCATCCGACCCGCGAGACGGCCGGCGGCGTGCCCTGCGTCCCCTCCATCGCGGACCTGCCGTGGCGGCCCGACGTTGTCGCCATCGGGCTCGGCGCGCGCACGATCGTGCCCGCGCTCGAGGAGGCGCTGGCGGCCGGCCACCGCACCTTCGTGATCCCGGGCCTCGGTGCGGAGGCGGCCGGCGAGGAGGGCGACGCCGCACGCGCCCAGGTGCGGGAGCGCCTGAACGCCGCCGACGCCGTCTGCGTGGGCTTCAACTGCATGGGCATCGCCGTGCCCGAGCGTCCCTCGGGCTGGATCGGCACGATCTGCCCGGGCTTCCGCCCGGGCGCCGTCGCGGCGATCGTCGGGTCGGGCTCGATCGGCGAGGCCGTGCTGGCGCTCGGGCCCCGCGTCGGCTTCCGCAACGTCGTGTCGATCGGCTCCGAGACGAGCCGCGACGCCTCCGACTGGCTGGCCTTCCACGCCGCCGACGAGGGCACGCGCGCGATCGGCCTGTTCCTCGAGGCGGTGCGCCGCCCGGCGGCGTTCCGCGTCGCCCTCGAGCGCGCCGCGGAGGCGGGCAAGCCCGTCGTGGTCATGAAGGTCGGCCGCAGCGAGGTGGCGGCGCGCAACGCGATGGCGCACACGGGCGCCATCGTCGGGTCCGACCGCGCCTTCGACGCGCTCTGCCGCTCCTACGGGGCGATCCGGGTCGACGACTACGGCGAGTGGCTGGAGCAGCTCGAGGTCCTCGGCGCGCCGCGCCGCCCGCACGGCCTGCGCACGGTGGTGCTGACGAACTCCGGCGGCGAGGCGGAGCTCGTCGCGGACCTGGCGGACGCCGCGGGGATGCCGCTGACGCCCCTGCCGGACGACCTGGCCCGCGACATCGACGCCGCCTACCCCTTCCACGGCGTGCACAACCCGATCGACTACTGGGCCTTCGCCGATCCGGAGGTGATCGTCCCGGACCTGACGATGCGCTGCGCGACGCACCCGGAGGTCGACAACCTCGTCATCAACATCGACCAGTCCTGGCGCTTCTCGAACGGCGAGCGCGACAACGCCCTCGACGCCTGCCGCGCGATGGCGGACGCGGCGCTGGCCGGCGGCGCGTTCTGCGCCGTGCTGTCGACCGCGGTCTCCGATCCCGCCGACGAGTGCGTCCTCGAGGCCGCCCGCGGCGGCGTGCCGGTCCTGATCGGCGCCGGGATGGGGATGCGCGCGATCGCCCGGGCCGCGCAGTGGTCGCCGCGCGTGCCGGAGGCGCCTCCCGCGGGGGCGGCGCCGGTGGACGCCCCCGAGCTCGCCCGGCCCGACGGCCACCTCGCCGAGGCGGACGCCAAGGCGGTGCTCGTGCGCTACGGGATCGCCGCGCCGCGCGAGATCCGCGCGGCCGACCCCGACGCGGCCCGCCGGGCCGCCGAGGAGATCGGGGCCACGGTCGTGGTCAAGTCCGACGGGCCGGCGCACAAGGAGAAGCACGGCGGCGTGATCCTGGGCTGCACGGATCCCGACCGCGCGGCGGCCGCCGCCGAGCGGATCGGCGGGCCGGTGCTGGTCTGCGAGGAGATCCGCGGCGGCGCCGAGGTGCTCTGCGGCCTCGTCCGCGACCCGCTCTACGGCCCCGTGGTGGTCGTCGGGGTCGGCGGCTCGTGGGCCGAGGCGGTCGGCGACACGGCGCGCGCCGCGCTCGCCCCGATCGGCCCGGGCGACGCCGAGCGCCTCGTGCGCGAGGTGGGGCCGCTCGCGCACCGGCTCGCGGACGAGGAGGTGCGGGCCGTGGCCGACGCCCTCGTGGTCCTCGGCCGGGTCGCCCACGACCACCCCCGCGTCTCGGAGATCGACGTCAACCCGCTGGTCGTGCGGGACGGCGAGGGGATCGCCCTCGACGCGCTGATCGTGCTGTCCGAGGAGGGCTGATGGACGTCGCCCTGACGCCCGACCAGCGCGACCTGCGTGAGCGGGCGCGCGCGTTCGCCGACGAGCTCCTGCCCCACGAGGAGGCCGCGGAGCTGGCCGGCGGGCGCGTGCCCGACGAGGTCAAGGCGGAGATCCGGCGGCGCGCCCGCGAGCTGCGGCTCGTCGGGGGCAACCACGCGCCCGAGCACGGCGGGCAGGGCTGGTCGATGATGGAGCACGTGATCGTGCACGAGGAGCTCGGGCGCGTCACGAACGGCCTCTGGTGGCTGGCGGGCGGCGCCTACAACGTGCTCGCGCTCGGCACGCCCGAGCAGATCGACGCCTACCTGCGGCCCACGCTCGCCGGCGAGCGCGCCGACGCCTACGCCGTCACGGAGCGCAATGCGGGGTCCGACGCCTCCGGCATCGAGGCGCGCGCCGTGCGGGTCGACGGCGGCTTCCGGATCACGGGCGAGAAGTGGTTCGTGACCTCCGGCGACCACGCGGACTTCCTGATCGTGATGGCCAACGTGGTGGAGGGCGAGGCGCTCCTGCCCACCCTGTTCCTCGTCGACCGCGACACCCCCGGGGTCGAGATCGTCGACGACCCGGCCTTCACGCACGTCTTCCCCGATGGGCACCCGACCTTCCGGCTCGACTGCGTGGTGCCCGAGTCCGCGGTGCTCGGCGGCCCCGGCCAGGTCGGCCGGGGCGACGCGGGCCAGCACGCGTGGTTCGTGGAGGAGCGCATCCACATCGCCGCGCGCTGCGTCGGCGCGATGCGGCGCCTGCTCGACGAGGCCGTCGACTGGGCGGTCGAGCGCGAGCAGTTCGGGCAGCCGATCATGGACTTCCAGGGCGTCAGCTTCCCGCTCGCCGATTCGGCGGCCGACTGCGTCGCCGCGCGGCTCTTGACCTACCAGTGCGCGCAGATGTTCGACGACGGCGCGCCGGCCAAGCTCGTCCACGCGCGCGCCTCGATGGCCAAGCTGTTCGCCTCCGAGCGGGCCTACGCCTGCGCCGACCGCTGCGTGCAGGTCTGGGGCGGGCGCGGCTACATGCGCCGGAACGCCGCGGAGCGGTTCCTGCGCGAGCTGCGCGTCGACCGGATCTGGGAGGGCACCTCCGAGATCCAGCGCCTGATCGTCGCCAACGCCCTCGTCAAGCGGGGGGTGCCCGCCACGCTCGCCGTCGACCCCGCGGAGATGGGATGAGCGAGCGCCGCGACCTGACCGCGCTGTTCGAGCCCCGCAGTGTCCTGCTGGTCGGGGCCACCGGCGACACGCTCAAGTGGGGCGGGTGGGTCACCAAGTCGTTCGCGGAGACGCAGGACCTGCGCGCGACGCACTTCGTCAGCCTGCGCGGCGGCGAGCTCTACGGGATCCCCGTCCACACGGCGATCGAGGACGTCGACGCGCGCGTCGACCTGGCCGTGGTCGTGGTCCCCGCGCCGGGCGTGCCCGACGCGATCCGCGGGTCGCTCGCCCTCGGGGCGCGGGCGATCGTCGTGATCAGCGCCGGCTTCGGCGAGACCGGGGCGGAGGGGGCCGCCGTCCAGGCGGCGATGGTGGAGGAGGTGCGCGCCGCCGGCGCCTGCCTGCTCGGGCCGAACTGCCTCGGCCTCTACGAGGACGCCCAGCGCCTCAACGTCTACGGCGGCACGTTCCCGTCCGGCGACCTCGGCTTCGCGACGCAGAGCGGCAACCTCGCCCTCGAGGTCGCGCTGCTGCTCGAGCACGCCGGCCTCGGGCTGACCCGCTTCGCCAGCGTCGGCAACCAGGCGGACCTCACCCTCGCCGACTTCATCCGCGACTACGCCCACCACGAGCCGACCCGCGTCATCGGCGCCTACATCGAGGCGCCGCGCGACGGCGTCGCGTTCGCCGAGGCGGTGCGCGAGGCCGCGGCGATCAAGCCCGTGGTCCTCTTCAACGCCGGGCGCTCCGCGGCCGGCGCCCACGCGGCGGCGTCGCACACCGGGGTCCTGGCGGCGGAGTCGCGGGTCCTGCGCGCGATCTGCCGGGACGCGGGCGCGGTGGTGGTCGACACGCCGGGCCAGTTCGTGGACGCCGTCTCCGTCCTGCGCGGGGGCTTCGGGCTCGGCCGGCGTCGGGTCGCGATCCTCGCCGACGGCGGCGGACACGGCGTCGTGGCCAGCGACACGGTCACCGAGGCGGGACTCGAGGTGGCGGCCTTCTCCGCCGAGACCAGCGCCCGCATCGAGCCGGTGCTGCGCAACGCCGTCGCCCAGAACCCGGTCGACCTGGCCGGCGTCGACGGCTCGCGCGTGTGGGACTTCCACGCCGTCGCCGACGCGGTGCTGGCGGCCCCGGAGGTCGACGCGCTGGTGATGACGGGCTACTTCGGCGGCTACGGCGACTACCACCCGGAGGCCGGCGACACGGAGGTCGAGGTCGCGGAGGCGATCGCGCGCAGCGCGGTCGAGCACGGCAAGGCCGTGGTGGTGCAGTCGATGGTCGAGCCGGGAGGCACCCGGACCCTCGACCGCATGCGCGCCGCGGGCGTGCCGGTGTTCGCGCGCATCGAGGACGCCGTCCGCGCGCTGACCTGCCTCGACCGGCCGCCGCTCGTCCTGGGCGCGGCGCACGAGCCCGTCCCGGACCGGGCGCTGGGCGAGCGCCCGGCCTACCCGGAGGCGCGGGCCGCGCTGGAGGAGCTCGGGATCGCGTTCCCGGCCGGGCGTCTCGCCACCACGCCGGCGGAGGCCGCGGCGGCGCTGGAGGCGGTCGGCGCGCCCGCGGTGCTCAAGGCCGTCCACGCCGACCTGCTCCACAAGACCGACGCCGGCGGGGTCGTGCTCGGCGTGAGCGGGCCCGAGGTCGCCGCCGAGGAGTTCACCGCGATGTGCCACGCGGTGGAGGCCGCGGCCGGGATCGCCCCCGACGGCGTCTGGGTCGAGCGGATGGCGGAGGCCGGCGGCGTCGACCTCGTGGTCGGGGCCCGCCGCGACCCGGCCTTCGGCCCGGTGGTCCTGGTCGGGGTCGGCGGGGTCTTCGTCGAGGTCCTCGACGACGTCGTGCTCGCGCCCGCGCCCACGGATTTCCGTCATCTTGCCGGGCTGCTGCGCGGGCTGCGGGCCTGGCCGCTCCTCGCCGGCGCCCGCGGGCAGGCCCCCGTGGACTGCGAGGCGGTGGCGCGAATCGCCTGCAGATTGGGGGATTTCCTCGCCGCGCACCCGGAGGTCGCCGAGGTCGAGGTCAATCCGCTGCGCGCGACGGCCGCCGGGGCGACCGCGCTGGACGCGCGCATCGTGCGCGGATGATCGGCCGTACCGCGGTGCCGACCGAAAGCAGGGGTGGGGGAACGCCAGGGCTCGTCCACCCCGGTGGGCGAGCCCTCGCGCTCCCCCTGTGCACGTCTATGGTGACGACGTGAGCGGGCCCTTCCCGCACCTCCTGACCCCGACGAGCCTCGGCCCCGTCGCGCTGCGCAACCGCGTGGTCTCGACGTCGCACCAGACGAGCCTCGTCCACGACCACGTCCCGACCGCCGACCTCGTCGCGTACCACGAGGCCCGGGCCCGCGGCGGCGCGGCCGCGGTCTGGCTGGAGGCGACCGCGGTGCACCCCTCGGGGCTCCTGACCGCGCACACGATCGGGGGCTACCTGCCGGCGGTGAAGGAGGGCTACCGGGCGATCGCGGACGCGGTCCACGCCCACGACGGGCGCGTCTTCGTCCAGCTCTTCCACGGCGGCCGCGAGCAGATCTCGGCGGCGCCGCGCTCGCCCGCCGTCGCCCCGTCCGCCGTGCCCTCGCAGCGCTTCAAGACCGAGCCGCGCGCGCTCAGCGTCGCGGAGATCGCGGAGCTGGTCGACGGCTTCGCGGCCGCGACGCGGCTCGCGCGCCTCGGCGGCATCGACGGGGTCGAGGTGTCGGCCTCCCACGCGTACCTCGCGGCCCAGTTCATGCACCCGCGCCGCAACGAGCGCACCGACGCCTACGGGGCCACGGCCGAGGGCCGCCTGCGCTTCCTCGCGGAGGTGCTCGAGGCGGTGCGCTCCGAGGCCGGCGGGATGGCCGTCGGCGTCCGGCTCGCCGCCGACGAGCGCTCGTGGGACGGCTTCGGGCCGGAGGCCTGCGCCGAGATCGCCGGCACGCTCGCCGAGCGGGTCCGGCTCGACTTCGCCTCCGCCGTGATGGGCGACTCGTCGACGTACGAGGGGTCGGTCTGGATCGTGCCGCCGCCGCCCGAGCCCGAGGACGCCGTGGCCGAGCCCGCCGCGCTGATGCGGCGCGCGCTGCCCGCGGACGTCGCGCTGGTGGCGACGACCCGCGTCGTCGACCTCGCCCACGCGGAGGAGATCGCCGCCACCGGCGTCTGCGACGCGATCGGCATGACCCGGGCGCTGATCGCCGACCCCGACCTGATGCGCAAGGCCGCGGAGGACCGCGCCGACGACGTGATCGCCTGCATCGGCTGCAACCAGGGCTGCATCGGTCACTACCACGCGGGGCTGCCGATCGCCTGCGTCGTCAACCCGCGCACGGGGCGCGAGCGGACGGCGCCCAAGCGCCCGCGGCGCGCCCGCTTCGCCACCGCCGCGGTCGTCGGCGCCGGGCCCGCGGGCGT
>CAIQOY010000043.1 GCA_903873565.1 uncultured Actinomycetes bacterium | reverse complement strand
GCCGGTCGCACGGACCCGCCGCGTCTGCCATCCTCCCCCGACCATGGCGGATCGCTTCCTCGTCACCGGCGGCCTCGGCTGCATCGGCGCCTGGGCCGCGCACGAGCTGCTCGCCGAGGGCTGCGAGGTGATCGTCGCCGACCTCGGGTCGAGCGACCACCGCCTGCGCAACCTCGTCGGGGAGCACCCGTCCGGCCTGACCCGCGTCGCGCTCGACATCACGGACGCCGATCAGGTGATGGCCTGCTTCGCCGAGCACCGCCCCACGCACGTCGTCCACCTCGCCGCGCTGCAGGTGCCGTTCTGCAAGGCCGACCCCGTCGGCGGGGCGCGCGTCAACGTGGTCGGCACGGTCGCGCTGCTCGAGGCGATGGCCGAGCACCTCCCCGATCGCGTCTTCTCGTACGCGAGCTCCGTCGCCGCCTACGGGGGCGAGGACGAGCCCACCGTCGACGGCGTCGCCGCCGCCGACCCGCAGGGCAAGCCGCACACCCTCTACGGCGTCTACAAGCGGGCCAACGAGGAGTCGGCCGCCGTCTACCACGCCGACCGCGGCCTCTCGTCGATCGGGCTGCGCCCGTACGTGGTCTACGGCGTCGGCCGCGACCAGGGCGTCACCTCGTCCCCGAACATGGCGATGCTGGCCGCCGCGCAGGGCGAGCCCTTCCACATCAGCTACGGCGGCCGCGCCGTCTACCAGCACGGCCGCGACGCGGCCCGCGCGTTCATCGCCGCGGCCCGCAGCGACTACGACGGCGCCTGCGTGGTCAACCTGCCGGGCGACGAGGTGTCGATGCAGGACATCATCGCCGCGATCCGCGCGGTGGTGCCGGAGGCCGAGATCACCCTCGACGACGTGCAGCTGCCGTTCCCGCCGTCGGTCGACGCCTCCGGGTTCGACCGCGTGGTCGGGGCGGTCCCCCGCTACCCCCTGGACGAGGGCGTCGCCGAGACGATCGGGCGCTTCCGCGCCCTCATCGCCGCGGGCGCCGTCATCGTCCCGCAGCGCTAGCGCCGTGGGCCACCTCGCCGCGGACGCGCCCGCCCGCATCGGCGAGCGGATGCCGCTCCTGATCGGCCTCTCGCTGGCCGCGCTGACCCTGCGCCCGCAGATCGTGGGGCTCGGGCCGCTCCTCCCCGACATCCAGGCCTCCCTCGGCATCTCGCACGCGGTCGCGGGCCTCCTGCTCACGATCCCCCTGCTCTGCATGGGCGTCTTCGCGCCGATCGCCCCGGTCCTGGCCGGCCGCGTCGGCGCCGTCCGCGCCGTCACCGTCGCCGTGGCGCTGATCGCCATCGCGGGCCTCCTGCGCGTCGTCGCCCCGGGCGCGGTCAGCCTGCTGGCGCTGACCTTCATCGTGGGCGCCGGGATGGGCCTCGGCAACGCCCTGATGGTGGTCGCGGTCAAGGAGCGCTTCGCCGACCACCCGCTGCTCCTGACCAGCGTCTACACCGCGGCCATCCAGCTCGGATCCTCGCTGGCCGCCGTCCTCGCCGTGCCCCTCGCCGTCTGGCTGGACGGCTGGCGCTTCACCCTGCTGGCGTTCTCGCTCGCCGCCGTCGTGTCGCTGGCGGGCTGGGCGCTGATGGCCCGCTCCGCGCCCCGCGCCCGCCCGCCCGGGGTGTTCCCGCGCTTCCCGCTGCGCAGCGGCATCGCCTGGGTGTTCGTGGCGATGTTCAGCGTGATGGGGATCATCTACTACGGCCTGACCGCGTGGCTCCCCGCCGCCTACGTCGAGCTCGGCTGGTCGCAGGCGACCACCGGCTGGCTGGCCGCCGCCTTCAACATCGCCACCGTGCCCGCGGCGATCGCGGTCGGGATCGCCGGGGCGCGGGTCTCGCGCCGGCGCGGGATGCTGATCGCCGCCTCGACGATGGCCGTCTCCTCCCTGCTCCTGGCCCTCGCCCCCGGTGGCGCCGGCGCGTGGATCATCTTCGCCGGCCTCGCCAACGGGGCGATGTTCACGATCTCGATGAGCCTGCCCCTCGACGTCGCCGACCACCCCGTGGACGTCGGCGCCGTCGCCGGGATGATGCTCTTCATCGGCTACATCGTGACCGCGCTCGCGCCGACCCTGCTCGGCGCCCTGCGCGATCTGACCGGGAACTTCGACCTCGTGCTGCTGACCTTCCCCATCGGCGCCCTGGCGATCGCGGCGTGCGCGTCGACCCTGTCCGCGGCGCGCCTGCGCCGCGGGGTCCGCGACCGGTCGGGCTAGCCGGAACCCGCCCCTTCCCAGCACCGGCGAGAGCCACTATCGTGGTCAGACCATTTCCCGCGTACCCCCCCGTACGGCGATGGGCGTCACCGACCTCAACCACGTCAGCATCTCCGTCAAGGACTTCGACGAGTCCCTCGCGTTCTACGTCGACTTCCTCGGCATGGAGCACATCCCCGGACCGAACTTCGGCGTGCGCACGGAGTGGCTGCGCGCCGGCCAGCGCCAGGTCCACCTGTTCCCCGAGGGCGAGCCGCCGACCAGCCGCCACCATCTCGGCCTCGAGGTCGACAACTTCGAGGAGCTGTTCGTCGAGGCGGTCCGCCGGGGCTGCCTGGTCGAGGTGCCGGGCTTCGCGGCGGCGAACCTCCTGCCGGACGGCGCCGGCCAGATGTACCTGGTCGACCCGGGCGGCAACCTGATCGAACTGGTCTGCCGCGACGTCACCGGCGTCGACCAGGCGAAGGTGCCGCTGCGCCGGCTCGAGGAGGCGTTCCCCCAGTCCGAGTGGAACCTGCGCGCCTCGCTCTTCCTCGACGCGCTCGAGCAGGGCGCCCGCTGACGCCGATGCCGCCGTCCACGCGCAGCACCCGTCCCACCGCGCCGGCCGCCCCGCGCGGCGCCACGGGCACCGCGACGGCCGACCTCCTGCTCGAGATGATCGAGCGCCTCGGCCTGCGCCCCGGCGACCGGCTCCCGGTCGAGCGGGACCTCGCCGTCCAGCTCAACGTGTCGCGCTCCACCGTGCGCGAGGCGATCCGGACGCTGTCGTCGATGGGCGTCCTGACCGCGCGGCAGGGCTCCGGCACCTACGTCACCGACCTCTCCACCGAGCGCCTCGCCACGCCGCTGATCTTCGCGGTGGAGCGCAACGCGACCTCGGCCAGCCAGCTGATGGACGTGCGCGGCATGCTCGAGGTGGGCGCCGCCGAGCTCGCGGCGCAGCGCGCCACCAAGCGCGACGTGCAGCGCCTGCGCCGCCTCGCCGCGGGGATCACCCGCGACCAGGACGGCATCGCGAACCTCGCGGCGGACCGCAAGTTCCACCGCGCGATCCACGAGCTGGCCGGCAACGCGCTCCTGCTCGAGCTGATCGACTCGGTCTGGCACCTCGGGGCCAGCCTGCGCGAGCGGATCATGGAGGGCGAGGACATCCTCGACCGCACGCTCGAGGCCCACGAGGACATCATCGCGGCGATCGAGACGGGCGACCCCGCGGTCGCGGGGCAGGCCATGCGCGAGCACCTCGAGGACATCCGCCGCTGGCTCCAGCGGGCCATCGAGGCGCGCGCCCGACTTGAAAGTGGTCAGTCCAATCCGTAGTCTGCCCCTGCCGCCTGTGCGGTGAGGAGGAGCGGGGCGCGAGCCCCGCCGGACATGGGTAGGGAGAATGGCTCACGGACCAGCAGTACTGATCCCGACGTCCCCGGCTGAGGCCGTGGAGATGTTCGGCGACGGCGACGGCACGCTCGTCGTCGGGGGCGGCACGATCGTCGTCCCCAACATCCAGCTCGGCTTCGAGCGCCCGGCCACCGCGCTGATGCTCCACCGCGCCGGCCTCGGCGGCATCGCCCGCGACGGGGGCCGCGTCACGATCGGCGCCGGCACGCCGCTGGCGGAGCTCGCGGGCCTGCCCGACCCGGTCGCGTCGTGCGTCGCGCACATCGCCGACGGCGAGGTGCGCCGCCAGGCCACCGTCGGCGGCAACCTCTGCGCCGCCAACTTCGAGGCGCCGCGCGGCGACCTGCAGGGCGTGATGATCGCCCTCGGGGCGCACGTCCGCTCCGCCGGCAAGGGCGGCGAGCGCACCGAGCCCGTCGAGGACTTCCTGGCGCAGCGGGCCGGCCGGCTGGTCCTCGACGTCGCGTACGACGAGGCGCCCGGCGCCTACGCCTACCTCGACCGCCAGCACACGCACGAGTACACGGCCCTCGCGGTCAGCGCCGTCCGCGGCGCGGACGGCATCCGCCTCGCCGCGACCGGCGCCGGCCCGCACGGGCTGCGCCTCCCCTCGGCCGAGGCGAAGGCCGACGACCCCGAGGCCGCCGGGCGGGCGGCGCTCGCCGACGTCCAGCTCGCCGACGACGCGGTCGCCTCCGCCTGGTACCGCGAGCAGACCCTGCCCATCCTCGTCCGCCGCGCGCTCGAGCAGCTCCGGGAGGCCGCATGAGCATCGAGTTCACCGTCAACGGCACGGCCCAGGTCGTGGAGGCCGAGCCCCTCACGCCGCTCCTGCACGTGCTGCGGGAGGATCTCTCGATCACCAGCCCCAAGGCCTCCTGCCAGCACGGCGGCTGCGGCGCCTGCACCGTCATCGTCGACGGCGAGGCGCGCCGCTCCTGCCTGATGCCCGTCGAGGCCGCGCGCGGCACCGCGATCCGCACCGTCGAGGGCCTCGCCCCCGCCGGCGGCGAGCTGACGCCGCTCCAGCAGGCCTGGATCCACCACTACGCCGCCCAGTGCGGGTTCTGCGCCAGCGGCTTCCTGATGGCCGCCACGGCCTACCTCGAGCAGGGCGGGACCGACGACCGCGACGCGATCGTCGAGGCGCTCGGCGGGCACGCCTGCCGCTGCACCGGCTACGTCAAGATCATCGCGGCCGTCCAGGCCGCCGCCCGCGGCGAGACCTTCGACCTCGAGGAGACCGCCGTCGGCGCCAACACGACCATCAAGGGGGTGGAGCGGTGAAGGTCGTCGGCCAGCGGCTGCCGCGCTACGACGCCGGCGCCCACGTCACCGCCGGGACCCGCTACGTCGACGACGTGCGCATCCCGGGGACGCTGTGGGCGAAGGCGCTGCGCTCGCCGCACCACAACGCGGAGATCCTCTCGATCGACACCTCGAAGGCCGAGGCGATGGAGGGCGTGTTCGCCGTCGTCACCCACGCGGACGTCCACAAGAACGTCCACGGCCACATCGAGGGGCTCGGCGTCCCCGGCGACGAGCCGCTGCTCGCCGCGACGCACGTCCGCTACCTCGGCCAGCCGATCGCCGCCGTGGCGGCCGTCGACGAGGCGACCGCCCTGCGCGCGACCGAGGCGATCGAGGTCACCTACAGGGAGCTCGAGCCGCTCTTCGACATCCGCAGGGCGTTCGAGCCGAACGCCCCGCAGGCGCACGACAACCAGAACTGGTACCCCGACTTCGAGGGCCAGATGGACCGCCGCCAGATCCGCAAGGGCGACGTCGACTGGGCCTTCGAGCAGGCGGACCACATCGTGACGGGCGTCTACCGGCCGTACCCGATGGAGCACGTGCCGATGGAGACCCAGGTCACGCAGGTCGTGCCCGAGGCCGACGGCCGCTACACGGTCTACTCGGCCACGCAGGCGATGTACTTCTCGATGGGCGTCGTCGCCGCGCACCTGGACTGGCCGCTCAACCGGCTCAAGTTCATCGGCGGCACGACCGGCTCCGGCTTCGGCGGCAAGGTCGACACGGCCTCCGAGACGATCACGGTCCTCCTCGCCGTCAAGGCCCAGCGCCCCGTGCGCTGGCGCTGGACCCGCGAGGAGGAGTTCCTCTGCTCGTCGACCCGCGCCGGCTGGCACATGGAGGTCGCCGACGCGATCACGAAGGACGGCTGGATCCTCGGCCGCAAGATGCTGACCCTGCACGACGCGGGCGCGTACTCGCGCTTCTCGCCGTACGGCGTCACCAAGCACTCCTTCCACCACACGGGCGCGTACACGATCCCGAACCTCGAGTTCAACGGGTACGTCGTCTACACGAACCGGGTCCCGTCGACCGCCATGCGGGGATTCGGCGTGACCAGCGTCTCGTTCGCGACGGAGATCCACATCGAGCGCTGCGCGCGCGCGATCGGCATGGACCCGCTCGAGTTCCGGCTCAAGAACGCGAACCGGCTCGGCGACACCTCGCCGAACGGCGTCGTCTACACCGACCCCTCGACCGTCCCGGTCGTCAAGGCGATCGCGGAGGCGACCGGCCACGAGCTGCCGGCCGACTACCGCACCATGACCGCCGCGATGCGCTCGGGCGACGACCTGCCCGAGCACCTCGTGGGCCAGCTCGGCAACCCGGAGGACCACTGATGGCCAAGGCAGTCGGCCGCGGGATCGCGGCGATCGAGTACCCGACGGGCATGAACCAGAACGGCGACCCGTCGCAGGCCTGGATCAAGCTCAAGATGGACGGCCGCGTGGACGTCTTCGCCGGCACCGTCGACATCGGCCAGGGCTCCAAGACGGTCCACTCCCAGATCGTCGCCGACGCCATCGGCGTGCCGATGGACTGGGTCACGATGGACACCTCGAACACGGACTCGTCCGCGTTCTGCATGGGCACGTTCGCCTCGCGCGGCACGTTCATCGGCGGCAACGCCGTGCGCCTCGCGGCCGAGAAGGTGCGCTCGCGCATCCTCGAGATCGGCGGCGAGCTGCTCGAGGTGGACGCCGGCGACCTCGAGATCGCCGACGGCGAGGTGCACGTCAAGGGCTCCCCCGACAAGAAGGTCGGGATGGGCGACATCGCCGGCTTCGCCACCTTCGTGAAGGGCGAGCTGATCTCCGGCCAGGGCACCGCCCTCAAGGAGTACGCCACCCTCGACCCCGAGACGGGGGCCGTCACGGTGCCGCCGCACTCGGCGATCTCGTACGCGGCCTGCGCCGCCGAGGTCGAGGTGGACACGGAGACGGGCGACGTCCGCGTGCTCAAGATGTCGCAGGTCTACGACGTCGGCCGCGCGATCAACCCGACGATGGTCGAGGGCCAGATCGAGGGCGGGGCCATGCAGGGCCTCGGGCTCGGCCTGCTCGAGACGGTGTACCCGTACTACCCGAGCCCCGACCACCGCGGCTCCGGCTACGGCTCGTACTTCGTGCCCTCGATGGAGGAGCTCCCCGAGCTCGAGTGCATCATCATCGAGAACCCGTCGTCCGACGGCCCGTTCGGGGCCAAGTCGATCGGCGAGATGGCCAACAACGCCCAGCCGCCGGCGATCGCCACCGCGATCTACGACGCGGTCGGCGTGTGGGTGACCGAGATGCCGATCACGCCCGAGAAGGTCCTGCGCGCCCTGCGCGCCAAGGAGGAGGGCAGGCCCGAGTCGCGGACGGACGGCAAGTACATCCGCTACGACGAGGAGCTCTCGATCAACGCGGTCGCCTCCGCCGACAGCGCGGTCCTGTTCGCCCCGTAGGGATGGCCGACTCCCCCTTCGGGACCTGGAACGGCCAGGAGCCGCTCGAGCTCTTCCCCGGCGTGCGCCTGAACGCGTTCGGCGGCGACCAGATGCTGCTCTGCCGCGTCACCTACGAGCCCGGCAAGACCGTGCCGCGCCACTCCCACGACGAGACCGAGCAGCTGATGGTGATCCTCGACGGCGAGGTCACCATCACCGTCGAGGATGAGACCCGCACCGTGCGTGCGGGCGACGTCGTCTGCATCAACCGCGGCCTCGAGCACGAGCTCATCTCCGAGACCGGGGTCACGTTCATCGAGGGCCTCGCCCCCGTCCCGCTCGACCACGTGCCCGACCGCGAGCGCGACCTCGTCCTGGGCGACCAGGGCGGCGCGGGCCACGTCGAGCGCTAGCGGCGTGCGCGGGGCCCGGCCGGACCGCGCGGTCCGACCGGGCCCCATCGCCGATCCGGGTCAGGCGCGCATCGACGCCCAGGGCTCGTCGCCCGAGACGTCGACGAGCTCGTAGCCGCCCTCGCCCATGGCGGGGGCGAGCACGACCTGCAGGTGCGCGTCCTCGCTGCCGTCGTTGAACGACCCGTGGACGACGTCCTTGTCGAGGTAGACGGAGTCGCCCGCGTTGAGCGTGCAGGACTCGCCCTCGATGTGCTGCGTGATCGACCCCTGCTTGACGATGATCATCTCGTCCTGGTCGGGGTGCTTGTGGAAGTCGTGGCACGCGCCGGGCGCGAGCACGACGTCCAGGACGACGAACGTCTGGCAGCCCGTGTTGTCCTTCGAGCAGCGCATCCCGGCGCTGCCCCAGTCGAACTCCGTGACGGGCACCTCGCTGTGCATGATGAACCTGCTGGCCATGCTCTCCTCCTAGCCTCGGATCTCCAGCGCCTTGAAGCGGCGCATGTTCTCGGTCATCGCGACCTCGGTCGGCAGGCGCTCCATCGAGGAGGCCCCGAAGAAGCCGTCGATCCCCGTCGTGCGCTCGAAGATGAAGGCGGCGTCCTCCGGCTCGGCGATCGGCCCGCCGTGGCAGAGCACGATCACGTCCGGGTTGACGGCCACCGCCGCGTCCCGCATCTGCTGGATCAGCGGCACGCAGTCCTCGAGGGTGCGCGCGGTGTGGGCGCCGATCGAGCCCTTCGTGGTCAGGCCCATGTGCGGCACGAGCACGTCCGCCCCGGCCTCGGCCATCGCCACGGCCGACGCCACGTCGAAGACGTAGGGCGCGGTCAGGAGGTCGTGCTGGCGCGCGATCCGGATCGCCTCGACCTCGAGGGCGTAGCCCATGTCGGTCTCCTCGAGGTTCTGGCGGAAGACGCCGTCGATCAGGCCGACCGTGGGGAAGTTCTGGACGCCGGAGAAGCCGATCCGCCCGAGCTCCGGGATGAAGCGGTCCATCATCCGGAAGGGATCGGTGCCGCAGACGCCGGCCAGGACCGGCACGTCGCGCACGATCGGCAGCACCTCGCGGGCCATGTCGACGACGATCGCGTTGGCGTCGCCGTAGGGCATCAGGCCGGACAGCGACCCGCGGCCCGCCATCCGGAAGCGGCCCGAGTTGTAGATGATGATCAGGTCGACGCCGCCCAGCTCCGCGCACTTGGCCGACAGGCCGGTGCCCGCGCCGGCGCCGATGATCGCGCGGCCCGTGGCGCGCGTCGCGTTGAGGCGCTCGAGGGCCTCCGCGCGGTTCACGCGCCGGCCTCCCGCAGCCTCGCCTCCAGCCAGTCGGCCATCGCCTTCGAGAAGGCGGGGTCGTTGACGTCGAGGTCGAGCTCGATCAGCTCCACGTTCGGGCCGACGCCCTCGCGGACCGCGGCGAACAGCGCCTCGTCGGCGGCCGCGTCGTGGAACGGGCCGCCCTCGACGGCGATCATCGAGACGCCCCGGAGCGGCACGAACAGGGCGGTCGGCCCCGTCGCCGCGCTGAGCTTGGCCGCCACCTCGCGGCCGAGCGCCGCGCACTCCTCGGGCGTGGTGCGCATCAGCGTGATCTGGTCGTTGTGCACGTAGAGGGTGCGGTCGTCGAACGCGGCCGGCACGGTCTCGCGCGGCCCGAAGTTGACCATGTCGAGGGCGCCGAGGGAGACGGCCTGCGGGATCCCGCGCCGGCCCGCCGCGGTCAGGCGGTCGGGGCCCGCCGTCAGCACGCCGCCGACCAGCTCGTCGCAGAGCTCGGTGGTGGTGACGTCGAGGACGCCCGCGACGAAGCCGCCGTCGATCAGGGACTCCATCGAGCGCCCGCCGGTGCCCGTCATGTGGAAGGTGAGGACCTCGAAGCCCGACGCCTCGAGCTGCTCGCGCGCCTGCGTGACGGACGGGGTCGTGACCCCGAACATCGAGGCGGCGATGAGCGGGCGGTCCGCGCCCCGCTCCAGCGCCGGCTGCGACACCATCCCGGCCATCGCCGCGGCGGCGTTGGCGAGGATCCGCCGCGACAGGGAGTTGAGGCCGGCGACGTCGACGACGCTGGCCGCGAGGATCAGGTCGCTCTCGCCGATGATCGGGCGCGTGTCGGAGGCGGCCATCGTGGAGACGATCAGCTTGGGGACGCCGATCGGCAGGGCGCGCGCGGCCGCCGAGGCGATCGAGGTGCCGCCCGAGCCGCCGATCGCCAGCAGGCCGTCGAGACGGCCCTCGGCGTGCAGGCGCAGCGCGACCGCCTCCGCCCCGCGCGCCATCGTGGTGACCGCGTCGCCGCGGTCGCCGGCGGCGGTCAGGGCGGCGAGGTCGGCGCCGACCGCGGCCGCGACCTCCGACGCGGGGACGTCGGGCTCGATCACGGGGGCGCCGGCGGTGCCGCAGTCGACGAGGACGGTGTCGACGCCGGCCGCGTGCAGGCGCTCGCGCACGAAGCCGTACTCGGCGCCCTTCGTGTCGAGGGTGCCGATCAGGACGACGGTGGCCATCGGGACCCTAGCCCTCGACCCGGGTGACGCCGAGGAAGCGCTGCTGCAGCTCGGGGTCGGCGTTCATCGCGGTGGCGGTCGTCTCGGTGAAGACGGCGCCCGCGACCATCACGACCAGGCGCTCGGCGACGGAGGTGGCCACGCCGAGGTTCTGCTCGACGAGGAGCACGCCGGTGCCCTCGCGCACGAAGCCCTTCAACGACTCGACCAGCTCCTCGACGATGCGCGGCGCGAGGCCCTCGGAGGGCTCGTCCATCAGGAGCAGGCGCGGCTGCAGGAGCAGGGCGCGGCCGATCGCGAGCATCTGCTGCTCGCCGCCCGACAGCTGCGTGGCGCTGATCTTCTTGCGCTCCGCGAGGCGCGGGAACAGCTCGTAGATCGCGGCGGGCGACCAGCGGCCCTGCCGCGGCGACTTGATCATCCGCAGGTGCTCGTCGACGGACAGGGACTGGAACAGCTTGCGGCCCTGCGGCACGTAGCCGATCCCGGCGCGGGCGATCGCGTACGGCGCCTTGCCGCTGATCTCCTGGCCGTCCAGGAGCACCGTGCCGCTCGCGGTCGGCGGGTCGAGGTTCATCAGCGCGCGGCACAGCGACGTCTTGCCCATGCCGTTGCGGCCGATCACGCACACGGGCTCGTCGAGGACGTCGAAGGAGACGTCCTGCACGACGTGCGCGGCGCCGTAGTGGGCGTTGAGGCCCCGGATCGAGAGGATGGGCTCACTCATCGCCGCCGTGCCCCCGTCCGAGGTAGAGGTCGTGGACCATCTGGTTGCGGCGGATCTCGTCGGGCGTGCCCTCCACCACGACGCGGCCGTCGTGCATCATCGTCACGTGCTCGGCGACGGTCAGCGCGACGTCCATGTCGTGCTCGATCAGGATCACCGTGATCGAGCGGTCGAAGCCGAGCAGCATCTCCGTCAGCTTCACGCGCTCGGCGCGGGCGAGGCCCGCGGCCGGCTCGTCGAGCATCAACAGGCGCGGCTCGCCGGCCAGCGCCATCCCGATCTCGAGCTGGCGCTGCTCGCCGTGCGAGAGCTCGCCGACGGCGGTGTCGAGGACGGGCCCGAGCCCGACCCGCTCGCCGATCTCGCGGGCCGTGGCCCGGAACGCCCGGTCCTTGCCGAGGCGCAGCGGGCGCAGGTGGCCGCCCTCCGCGCCGATCACGGCGACGTAGAGGTTGTCGGCCACGGACAGCCCGCCGAACAGGCGGGAGATCTGGTACGTGCGCGTCACCCCGAGCGGGACCCGGGCGCGCGCGGGCTTGTCGGTGACGTCGACGCCGAAGAGCTCGACCGTGCCCGCGGTGGGCGGGAACTCGCCGGCGATGACGTTGAACAGCGTGGTCTTGCCGGCCCCGTTGGGGCCGAGCACGGCGCGGCGCTCGCCCGCGTGCACGTCGAGGTCGACGTCGCGGACGGCGTGGACGCCGCCGAAGCGCCGGCCGATCCCCCGCAAGCGGAGGATCGGCGCGGCGCCTGGTGCGGCTCCGATGCTCGATGGATCGGACATCGTTGCCATCAGTCGGTCATTCAGTCCTTCGAATTCCCGATTCCTAGCCGGTGATCGACGCAGCCCAGGGCGGCGGGTTGCCCGCGACGCACTCCGGGTTCTCGCGATCCGGATTCGGCGTCTCGGTGCTGAACGCGCCACCGAACGACTGGTCGACCGCGGGCACCACGAACAGGGTCTTGGTGCCGGTGTCGGTGACCTCGACGACGAAGTTGTCCATGACCGCGTTGCGGTTGCCGTCGATCGTGACCGGGCCAACGCCCGTCTCGATCTCCGTCCCGTTCAGCGCGGCGTGGTACGCAGCAGCGTCGTCGATGTTGCCGGCCACGGCCTCGAGGCCCTTGATCGCGGCAACGGTGTTGTTGTAGTAGCCGGCCAGGAAGATGTTGGCCGCGTTGGCCGTCTGGTCGGGGAACGCCGCCTCGATGGCGGCCACGTAGGCCTCCCACTCCGGCGTGGTGGCGTCGGACGGCAGGGCCGAGCCGGCCACGACGCCCTTCACCTTGTTGCCCAGCTCCGCGATGATCTGCGGGTTCGAGATGAAGGCGCCGCCCATGACCTTGCCCTGGAGCGAGTCCTCGCCGTTCACCTCGGTGTACTGGTTGACGAACTGGACCGTGCCCGTGCCGCCGACGTCGAGGAAGAACCCGTCGACGTCCTTCGGCAGCTTGGCGATGTAGGACGAGTAGTCCGTCTCGCCGAGGGCCGGCCAGATGCGCTCCTCGATGGTCCCGCCCAGGGAGCAGAACTCGCTGACGAAGCCGGCGGTCTGCGTGTACGGGAACGAGTAGTCGTCACCGATGGTGACGGCCGTGCGCCAGCCGAGCACGTTGTAGGCGTAGGCGCCGAGACCCGCCGTCCACTGAGCACCGTCAGAGAAGAAGCGGTAGAAGTTCGGGGCCTGCACCTTCAGCGTCGTGTCCTGGGCACCGGAGATGCCGTTCAGGAACGTGACGTCGGGCTGCGTCAGGGCGTAGTTCGCCACGGCGATGCCCTCATCGCCCGACAGCGGGCCGATCAGGACGTTGACGCCCTCCTGCTCGACGAGGCGCTTGGCCTCCGCCAGGGCCTTGTCGGCCTTGTCGTCCGAGCAGCCGTAGTTCGTGTTCAGCTCGATCGGCACGTCCGTGCCCGGGACCATCGCGCCGGTCACGCCGGCCTTCGGGTCGGCGGGATCGACGGGCGTCGCCCCGGCGTACTGCACCAGCGCGGTGTAGTAGCCGGCCAGGGTGGCATCCCAGAAGGGACCGAACGGGCCCTCGCAGTTCGAGAGGAAGCCCATGACGATCTTCGTCTCGCCACCGGCGGCGGCCGCCGTGTCCTCCGCGGCCGCGGTGTCCGCAGCGGCGGTGTCAGCCGCCGCGGTGTCCTCCGCCGCCGTGGTGGTCTCGGAGTCGCTGCCACCGCACGCGGCGGCGACGACGCCGATCAGGATCGCGAGGAACGCGGCGCTGAGCCACTTCCATCGCCTCTTGTCTGTACTCACATTCCCTCCTCGTGGTGGTTGGTCGTGCTGCGGGGCGCTCCCGTGCGCCCCCGTTCGGTTGTCCGACGGGTCCCGTGGTCCCACGGGCCCGTCCGCTTCGCATCTCCCATCGTTCAGGCCCGTCCTCCTTTCCCCGTCAGTCCCCCGCGACGCCGGGCGCCGCGGCTCCCTCGCCCCCCGCGGGCGCGTCGTCCCCCGAGGGGGGTCGTCGCACGCGGCGGGAGATGGATTCGTAGATGCCCATCACGCCGCCCGGGGAGAGCAGCACGATGAGCAGGAAGATGATCCCGAGCGCGGTCGCGACGCGCTCGCCCACGAGCTCGACCGAGCGCAGGCGGTTGTCCAGGATCACGTAGATGAGCGCGCCGATCCAGGCGCCCTCGATCCGGTAGAGGCCCCCGATGATCGCGATCATCAGGAGGAAGATGAGCGGGCCGATGTCGATCGTGCCCGGCGAGATCTGCGTGTTCCACCAGACGTTGAGCACGCCGGCGAGGCCCGCGATCAGGGCGCCGATGCCGAAGGCGATCGTGCGGATCAGCGTCACGTTGTAGCCCAGCGCCTTCATGCGGGTCGCGTTGTCGCGGATCCCCTGGAAGGCGAGCCCGAACGGGGTGCGGGCGAAGTAGCGCACCCCGAGGTAGACGGCGATCGAGACGACGAGGCAGACGAAGTAGATCCGCTCCGGCTGGAGCTGCGCCGACCCGAAGATCTCCGGCTGCACGATCTGGTTGATGCCGCCGAAGCCCGACAGGTCCGTCGCCTTCTCGAACAGGAGCTTGATGATCACGCCGAAGGCGAGGGTGATCATCAGGAAGTAGATGCCCTCGCTGCGGCTCGCGATCGCGCCGATCAGGAGGCCCACGGCGACCGTCACGAGCAGGGCCAGGATCGTGGCCAGCCAGATGTTCATGCCGAACGTCTTGGAGCCGCCGTCCGCCTCGACGAAGTTGCCGACGGCGAAGCCCGCGACGCCGTAGAGGCCGGTCTGGCCGAGCGAGACCCAGCCGCCGAGGCTGGCCAGGAAGATCAGGCTCGCGGCGGCGATCCCGAGGATCATCGCGCGCGTCAGGATCTGGCTGGTCGTGAAGCCGGAGACCACGAACGGCAGCACGCAGGCCACGGCCACGACCGCGATCCCGACGGGCCACTGCAGGCGGGCGGGGATCACCCCGGCCTCCCGAACAGACCGTAGGGCCGCACCGCGAGCACGAACACGAGCAGGAAGAACGTCAGGAGCACGCCGTAGTTGGTGATGGCGTCGGGGAGGTAGACGTCCGAGTAGGAGTCGATCAGGCCGAGCAGGAGCGCGCCGATCGCGGCGCCCGTCAGCGAGCCCATCCCGCCGACGATCACGATCACCAGCGAGATCAGCAGGAACTTGCCGTCGTCGGCCTTGTTGACCGAGTTGACGCTGCCGCCGAGGACGCCGGCCAGGCCGGCGAGGAAGGCGCCGAGGAGGAAGGCGACGGCGAACACCTTCTGGATGTCGATGCCGAGCGCGGTGACCATCTGGCGGTCGTCGACGCCGGCGCGCACGATCATGCCGAAGCGGGTGCGGGTGATCAGGCCGAGGAGCAGGAGGCCGACGACGACCGCGACCAGCAGCATGACCAGCCGCATCGTCCCGTAGTTGCCCACGATCGGCAGCTCGATGGAGCGCTCGATCGGGACCGAGATCTCCTTCGCGATGCCGCCGAAGCGGGCCACCGCCTGGTCGGCGACGATGATCGAGATCGCGATCGTGATCAGCGCCTGGCGCAGCTCCTGGCCCTGGTTCCAGCGCAGGAAGACCTGCTGGATGATCAGGCCGAGCAGGGCGACGGAGAACGTGGCGATCACGAGCGGGAGCACGAAGGAGCCGAAGGTCGCCGTCGGCAGGTCGAAGCTGGTCGGGTCGGGCTTCAGCATCCGCTCCTGGACCAGGAAGGCGATGATGCCGCCGAGCATGTAGAACGAGCCGTGCGCCATGTTGACGACGCGCATCAGCCCGAAGATCAGGGTGAAGCCGCTCGCGACGATGAAGTAGAGGCCGGCGAGGGTGAGGCCGTTGAGGGTGATCTGGGCGAACAGGGTCGCGTCGCTCGCGGCCTGGATGCCGATGCCGAGGACCGCGACGGCGAGGACGGCGAGAAGGAAGATCGTGCCCTTCGACCAGGACACGCGGGGACCGGCGGTCGCGACATGCTTGGCCTTCAGCCCCTCGTTGGCCGACACCGGCTCCCCTCCTCTGCTCCCGTGACGACCCCGAAGGCCCGTCCCTCAGGGGGGGACAATAGGTCTGACCTTTTGCCGTGTCAATGGGCTGCCGCGGCCCGGATGGTCCGACCATTGCGCGGGCGCCCCCGATGCGCTAGACCTACCCGGTCCGCCCCGGATCCGCCGGGTGGACCGAGGAGGGAAGAGGACCGATGAGTCTCGTCACCGCGGTGTCCCCGGCCATGGCCGACCTCGTGGATCTCGACGCCACGTGGGAGCAGATCGCCAGTGGGTGCACCTTCACCGAGGGGCCGCTGTGGGTGGCCTCCGAGCAGGCGCTGTACTTCTCCGACATGCCCGCCGACACGCGCCGGCGCTGGACGCGCGCGGGCGGCGTCGAGGTGGTCGCGCACCCGTCCAACAAGTGCAACGGCACCACGCTCTGCCTGGCGGGCAACCACATCCTCTGCGAGCACGTGACCTCCTCCGTCGTCGTCCTCGAGGACGGGGAGCGCAAGGTGATCGCCTCGCACTACGGCGACAAGGAGCTGAACAGCCCGAACGACGTCGTGGTCACCTCCGACGGGGCGATCTGGTTCACGGACCCGCCGTACGGGCGCTGGCCCGGCTTCGGCGAGGAGCGCGAGCCCGAGCTCGACTTCTGCGGCGTCTACCGCTACACGAGCGACGGCGGCCTGCAGCTGGTCGTCGACGACTTCAACAAGCCCAACGGCCTCTGCTTCTCGCACGACGAGAAGACCGTCTGGATCAACGACACCGAGGACCTCAACATCCGCCGCTTCTCCGTCAACGCCGACGGCAGCCTGTCGGGCGGCGAGGTGCTCTACCAGTGGCCGGGCGAGCCCGTCTACGCCGACGGCGTGCCGGACGGCATGAAGATGGACGAGGCCGGCAACCTCTGGTGCACCGGCCCCGGCGGCGTGTGGGTGATCTCCCAGGAGGGCGAGCACCTCGGCACCGTCAACTCGGCGGAGGTCGTCGGCAACCTCTGCTGGGGCGACGACTGGCACTCGCTGTTCCTCTGCACCTCGACCACCGTCCACGTCCTCAAGACCACGGTCGCCGGGCACCGCTCGGCCGCCTTCCGCTAGGAGCCACCGATGCCCGCGAAGATCGACCCCGCGAAGACCGCGCTGATCATCCTCGACCTGCAGAACGACGTGATCATGGAGGGCGGCGCCTTCGCCGACTCCGGCGCCCCCGCCCACGCCAAGAGCCAGAACGTCGTCGAGAACGTCAAGCGCCTGGCCGCCGCGATGCGCGAGAAGGGCGGCCAGGTCGTCCACATCCACCACTTCGGCAACCAGGGCTCGAGCCACGACCGCGACTCGAAGCAGAACGCCGGCCTCTACCGCAGCGTGCGCGAGGTCGGCGCCCTGCAGGCCGGCTCCTGGGGCGCCGCGCCCGTCGAGGGCCTCGAGCCGCAGGACGGCGACATCGTGATCCAGAAGCAGCGCATGGGCGGCTTCTCGCACACGCCGCTCGACATCAAGCTGCGCGGCCTCGGCGCCGAGAAGATCATCGTCACGGGCGCGTGGACCAACATGTCGGTGGAGATGACGACCCGGCAGGGCGCCGACAACGGCTACGAGGTCGTGGTCGTCTCCGACGGCACCTCGACGATCGACGACGAGTGGCAGAAGGCGGCCCTCGAGTACGCGATCCCCAACCTCGCCGAGGTCGCCACGACCGACGAGGTCATCGCGGCGATCGGCTGACGGATGGCGCCGGGCCCCGCACGCGAGGAGGTCAGCGTCGCGGGGCTCGCGCCGCCCCTCAGCCACTACACGGACGCCGTCTGGGCCGGCGACCACCTGTTCGTGTCGGGCGTGCCCGCGCTCGCCCCCGACGGGTCGCTGACCGGACCGGGCGACGTCGAGGCGCAGTTCGCGCAGGTCCTGGAGAACCTCGCCGCGATCCTCGCCGCGGCGGGCGCGACCCCGGCCGACGTCGTCAAGGTCAACGTCTACCTCGTCGAGGTCGACGACCGCCCGCGCATCAACCCGCAGCGGCAGGCGTTCTTCGGGGAGACCCGGCCCGCCTCCACGCTGGTCGGGGTCAGGGAGCTCCCGGTCCCCGGGATGCTCGTCGAGATGGAGGCCGTGGCGTACGTGCCCGGCCGGACCGGCGCCTGAGGCGCCAGAGAGGGGAACGACCATGACCCACGTCGTCGCCGTCCGCTGGGTGGCCAAGGAGGGTGAGGCCGACGAGGTCGCGCGCGCCCTCGGCGAGCTGCTCGAGCCGTCGCTGGCCGAGCCCGGCATCCTCGAGTACCGCGCGCACCGCGACGTCGAGGACCCGAACGTCTTCTTCATGTTCGAGGTCTACACCGACGCCGCGGCCTACGAGGCCCACGTCGAGTCGCCCCACTTCCAGGAGTGGGGCTTCGGGCACGCGATCCCGCGCCTCGAGGAGCGCCGGCGCGAGTTCTACGCGCCGCTGTGAGGCGACGGGGCCCGGGCGCGCCGCGCCCGGGCCGTCGCGCTAGTAGGTGAGCCGCCCGCCCGACAGGTCGAACGCGGCGCCCGTCGAGAAGGTCATGCCGTCGCTGGCCATGAACGCGATCAGCGTGGCGGCCTCGTCGACGGTGGCGAGCCTCGCCAGCGGCACCCGCGAGAGCATGTACTGGACGTGCTCCTCGGAGAGGCCGCGCACCATCGGGGTGTCGATCGGGGCCGGGCAGACGCAGTTGACGAGCACGCCGGTGCCCGCGACGTCCTTGCCGACGGACTTGGTCATGCCGATCACCGCCGCCTTGGAGGCGGAGTACGCGGCCGCCATCGGGTTGCCCTCCTTGCCGGCCACCGACGCCACGTTGACGATCCGCCCGTAGCCCTTGGCGGTCATGCCGGGCAGGACGGCGCGCATGGCGAAGAAGGTGCCGTCGGCGTTGATCGCCATCACGCGCCGCCACTCCTCGTCGGTCACCTCGAGGGTGGGCAGCGAGGCGCCGGCGATGCCGGCCGAGCAGACCAGCACGTCGACCGGCCCGTGCGCGGCCGCGACGGCGGCCACGGCCGCGTCGATCTGCGCCGAGTCGGTGACGTCGGCCGGGCAGGCGAGGGCGTCGCCGCCGAGCTCGGCCGTCGCGGCCTCGAGGGCGTCGGCGGAGAGGTCGAGCAGGGCGACCTTGGCGCCCGCGTCCTGCAGGAGGCGGGCGGTGGCCAGGCCGACGCCGCTCGCGGCGCCGGTGATCAGGGCGACGCGCCCCGTGAAGTCGAAGTGGAGTTCGGGCATGCGGGGATTCGTACCACGATCGGTCCGACCAATCCACCACCGCGCCGCCGGAGGCGCGCACCCGGATAGGCTGCCGCCAGCCGAGCGGCGGCGTGGCGACGGGAGGAGCCCCTGATGACGGACACCGCGATCCGGAGCGAGGAGGTCCCGACCGGCCCCGCGGTCCCGCCTGACCATGCGGCAGGCGCCCCGTGACCCGCGTCGGCACGACCGGCGGCCGATGACGCGGCCGCCGAGAGGCGCGCGCCTCGCCGGCCGCGCCCCGCTCCTCGCCGGGCTCCTGCTCGCGTCGCTGACGCTCCGGCCCCAGGTCGTCGCGGTCGGGCCCCTGATCCCGACGATCCGGGACTCGCTCGGGATCTCGTACGCCACGGCGGGCCTCCTGGTCACGATCCCGGTGCTCTGCATGGCGGTCTTCGCACCGCTCGGGCCGTTCCTCGCCGGGCGCTTCGGGGCGCTGCGCTCCGTCACCGCGGCCCTCGCGCTGATCGCGATCGGCGGGCTCGCGCGGGTCGCCGTCCCGGGCGCCGAGGGCGTGCTCGCCCTCACCTTCGCGATCGGCGCCGGCATGGGCATCGGCAACACCCTGATGGTGGTCGCCGTCAAGCAGCGCTTCGCCGAGCGCCCCGTGCTGGTGACGGCGATCTACTCGACCGGGATGCAGGTCGGCTCGACCGCGGCCGCGGTGGTGGCGGTGCCGCTGGCCGTGGCCTTCGCCGGCTGGCGGGCGTCCCTGTTCGCGATCTCCCTCGCCGCCCTCGCCTGCCTGATCGGCTGGATCGCCTGCACGCGCCGCGCCCCGAACGAGCGGCCGGCGGCGAGCCTGCCCCGCTTCCCGCTGCGCAGCGGCACGGCGTGGCTGCTGGTGGCGCTGTTCGGCCTGCTCGGCGTCATCTACTACGGCCTCGCGGCGTGGCTGCCGGCGGCCTACGCCGACCAGGGCTACTCGCTCGCGGCGACGGGCTGGCTGGCGGCGATCTACAACATCGGCACCGTCCCCTCCAGCCTCGCCCTCGGCGTGATCGGCGACCGCCTCTCGCGCCGCCGCGGGCTCGTCCTCGGCGGGGCCGCGATGACCACCGCGACGGTGCTGCTGATCCTGCACCCGGCGGGCGCCCCGGCCTGGATGCTGCTGGCGGGCCTCGCCAACGGGGCGATGTTCACGCTCACGCTGAGCCTGCCGCTCGACCTCTCCGAGCACCCGCTCGACGTGGGCGCGATGGCCGCGATGATGATGTTCTGCGGCTACCTGCTGACGGCGCTCGCCCCCGCGCTGCTCGGCGGCGTCCGCGACCTGACCGGCGACTTCGACCTCGTCCTCGCCGTGTTCCCGCTCGCCGCGCTCCTGTTCACCGCTGCGGCGCTGCCGCTCGGGCGCCGGCGCCTCGAGCGCGGCCTGCCGTCCCGCGCGGCGTGACCCGCCGGCCGGCGGCATCGGCTACGTTTGCCGCGTTGGGGAGCGACCACGGAGGGGGACCCATGACGGACACGTCGATCCTGTTCGAGGAGACCGCGATCGGGCCGGTCGGCCTGCGCAACCGCATGGCGGTGGCGCCGATGACCCGCGTCAGCGCGACCGAGGACGGCCGGGCGACCGACCAGATGGCCCGCTACTACGGGCGCTACGCCGACGGCGGCTTCGGCCTCGTGATCGTCGAGGCCACCTACGTCGACAAGCAGTACGCGCAGGGCTACCTGCACCAGCCCGGCCTCACCGACGAGGCCCAGACCGCGGCCTGGGCGACGGTGGTCGACGCGATCCACGCGGGCGGCGCGAAGGCCTGCATGCAGTTCGTGCACGCCGGCGCCCTCAACCAGGGCCGCCACTCCTCCTACGCCGAGGGCGCGATCGCCCCGTCGGCCGTGGAGCCGCTCGGCACGATGCTCACCTTCTACCGCGGCGAGGGCGGCTACCCGACCCCCCGCGAGATCACGCGCGACGAGATCGCCGCGGTCAAGCAGGCCTTCGTCGACAGCTGCGTGCGCGCCGTCGCCGCCGGCTTCGACCTGATCGAGATCCACGGGGCCAACGGCTACCTGCTCGACCAGTTCTGGACCGCGTACACGAACCAGCGCACCGACGAGTACGGCGGCGACGCCCGCAACCGGATCCGCCTCGACGAGGAGATCATCCGGGAGGCGATCGCGGCCACGAACGGGGCCGTGCCGATCGGCCTGCGCCTCTCGCAGAGCAAGGTCAACGACTTCGAGTACCAGTGGGTCGGCGGCGAGCAGGATGCGGCCGACATCTTCCCCGTGCTCGACGCGGCCGGGATGGCCTTCATCCACATCACCGAGCACGACGCCACCGCCGAGGTGTTCGGGTCGGGGCACTCGCTCGCGGGCCTCGCGCGCAAGCACTCGAACGCCAAGGTGATCGTCAACGGCGGCCTCGGCGCGCCCGAGACGGCCGCCGGCGTCGTGGCCCACGGCGACGCCGACATCATCGCCCAGGGCAAGTCGGCGCTGGCCAACCCCGACTGGCCGAACAGGGTCCGCGCGGGCGAGGCGCTCGAGGAGTTCGACTTCGGGATGTTCAGCCCGCTCGCCGACCTCGACTCGGCCGAGGCCTGGGCCGCCAGCCGCTAGGACGCCGCCCGTCGCCGCGCGGGTCCGCCCGCGCGGCGCAGCGGACGCCTAGTCGTCGTCGCGCTCGCCGTCCTCCCCGTACCCGTCCCGCTCCTCGAAGCCGGGCGTGGCGCGCAGGCCCGCGACCAGCGTCGCGATCTCCGCGTCCGTCAGGTCCGCGGCCGCGTTGAGCCCGAGGCGCGTGAAGTAGGCGGGCGGCATCGAGCCGTGCTCGATCTCCTCGATCGACTCGTGCGCCTCGCCCGGATCGGTCGCGAACTCGGAGTAGTTGACCGCGCCCCGGCCCTCCTCGATGTGGTGCTGGACGGTCCACGACATCGGGGCGACGTCCGAGTACCAGGGGTACTCGACGAGGTTCGAGTGGCACTGGTAGCAGGCGTCCACCATCAGCTGCCGGGTCTCCGGGCTGGCCCACTGCGGCTCGCCCGTGACCGGCGGGTTGGCGTGGGCCCGCCCGTAGGGCACCAGCTGGATCAGCGCGAACACCCCCAGCCCCGTCAGGACGGCGGTCACGAGGGCCGCCCGCCGGCGCTCGGCCCGCGACTCGGGGCCGACCCGTCCCCAGCGCCAGCGCAGGACCGCCAGCGAGATCGCCACGACCAGGACCGCGTAGAACCCGAACATCTGCACGCCGCCGACGAGCAGGCCGAAGCCGACGATCAGGACCGCGAGGCCGACGAGGAGCGCCGTCAGCAGCGGGTAGGCGCAGATCGCGCCCAGGAGGAGGGACAGCTCGCGTCGCGCCCCGGCCACGTCAGAACCCTACCGCGGCCGGCGGGGCGTCAGTGCGCGTGGTCGTGGCCCTTGCCGCCGTGCGAGCAGACGTGCCGCCCGACCGCCTTCTTGGAGAGGTGGTGGTGCTCGGTCGGGTCCATCGCCTCGACGGCCGCGAGGAACGCGTCCAGGTCGATCCGCTGCCCCCCGCGCCAGGTGCCCTGCACCATGACCTCGTCGGTCAGGTGGCGCGGGTCCACGGCCCACGGGTCGGCCGACAGCTCGACGAGGTCGGCGAGCTTGCCCACCTCGAGGGTGCCGAGGTCGTGGTCGCGGCCGATCTGGAAGGCGGCGTTGACGGTGGTGGCCCGGAAGGCATCCTCGAGCGTCATCGCCTGGTTCGCCCCGTGCACCTTCCCCGACGGCGTCTGGCGCGTGACCATCGCCTGCACGTTGAGCAGCGGGATCGGCGGGCTCACGCAGCCGTCGTTGTGGAACGACACGTTGGCGCCGGCGCGCACGGCGTCGCCGCCGCGCTGCCACTGGCCGCCGATCTCCGGCTCGAACATCGTGCCGTCGAGCAGGTCGCCCCAGTAGATGAACTGGGCGGGCAGGAGCGACACCGCGACCCCGAGGCGGGCGGCGCGGCCGAACTGGTCGCCGCGGCCGGCGCCGCAGTGCTCCATCCGCCAGCGGTGGTCGGAGCCGGTCAGGCCGTGCTTGTCGAGCGCGCGCTCGTAGGCGTCGAGGACGACGTCGAGGCCGACGTCGCCGTTGACGTGGAAGGCCATCTGCCAGCCCTCGGGCGTGTGCGCGTCGAGCACCTTGTCGAGGTCGGAGCGCGAGTAGTTGAGCATCGCCTCGCCGGCCGGGCCGAGCGGGATCTGCGCGGCCTCGGTCGTCGGGTTGTCGAGGTACGGGAACGACGCCGCGATCGTGCCGACCCATGGCGAGCCGTCGGCCCACAGCTTGATGCCCTGCTTCCAGAGCAGCGACTCGTCGATCGGCGTCTGCACCGGCTCGCCGCAGCCGGCGTCGATCGACATGTGGTACAGCGCGAGCCGGAGCGGGCAGTCCTGCGCCGAGGCCAGCGCCACGTAGGGCTTGAGGAGCTGGGCCTCGTAGGTGTGCTCCGTCGTCGCCGTGACGCCGTTCTTGGCCATCAGGGCGTACCAGCGCGCGGCCGAGAGCAGCGGGTGCGGCACGCCGTCGGCGATCGAGCCGCCGACCGCGGCGAGGCAGGCCGCGGTCTCGTAGGCGCGGCCGTTCGAGGTGCCGTCGTCATTGCGGCCGAAGCGGGCGCCGACCGGGTCCGCCGGCGGCTTGCCGTCCGCCCAGCCGTTGTGGGCGATCACGGCGCTGTTGAAGTAGACCTCGTGCCCCGAGTTGTCGAGGATCACGGCCCGCCGCGTCGGGAAGTAGCGGTCGAGGTCGGCGTTGGTCAGCTCGGGCGCGCCCTGGTTGAGGCGGTCGAGGCCGTTGCAGATCACGACCTGGTCCGGCGGCAGCTCCTTGTCGAGCGTGCGCCACAGCGCCTCGACGTCGGCGAAGGTCGGGAAGCCCGTGTAGGGGGCGATCCAGTGCGCCGGCTCCTGCGTGACCACGCCGCCGAGCAGCGGGTGGCTGTGCGGGTCGATGAAGCCGGGCATCAGCACGGTGGCGCCGAGGTCCCTGACCGTCGCGCCCGGCGCGGCCGCGGCGCAGTCGTCGGCGCTGCCGATCGCCGCGATCAGGCCGGTCGCGGTGTCGACGGCGATCGCCTCGGCACGGGGGTTGCGGGCGTCCATCGTGATGACGGTCGACGCCTTCAGGATCAGGTCAGCGGCCATGTCAGGGTCCTCCTCAGGCGGTGGCGGGTCCGGCGGCGACCTGCGACGGGTCGACCACCGGGGCGGGATGCGCGTCCGCGCGGTGCGCGTTGCGCTTCAGGATCAGGAAGCCGACGAGGCCGGCGGCGAGGCAGACGGCGGCGGCGATGATCATCATCGTGGCGAAGGCGCCGCCGTAGGAGCCGACGGCGTCGGCCAGCGCCTTCTTGCCGAGCGACGTCTGGGGCGCGGTGCTGCTCGAGGCGTACGCCGTGACGGCGTCGAGGCCCGTGCCGATCTGCTGCGGCGGCACCCCGGCGGCCTCGAGCTTGGCGACGGTGCCGCCGAGCGTGAGCTTGTCGATCACGACCGTCGAGACGGCGAAGCCGATCGAGTAGAAGAACTGGCCCATCGTGGTGCGCGAGCTCGTCACCGGCCCGTAGTACTCGGCCGGCGCCTCCTTGAGGATCAGGTTGCCGAAGGGGATCGCGCAGATCACGACGCCGCCGCCCGTCAGGATCAGGCCCGGCAGGAAGCCGACGATCCCGTGCGACGAGTGGAACAGCGCGAGCAGGGCGAAGCCGGTCGCCGTCGTGATGGTGCCGATCAGGAGCGCGAGGCGGTTCGACATGCCCTTCGTCATCAGGCGCCCGAAGAGCAGCGCGCTGACGATGCCCGCGGCGATCAGCGGCAGCTGCCAGATCGCGACCTCGCTGGTCTTGATGCCGTTGACGTACTGCCACAGGTTCGTCACCTGCAGGAACGAGACGGCCGTCCCGAAGTTGTAGATCAGGCCCGCGAGGATCGCGGCCACGAACAGCGGGTCGCGGAACAGCGAGACCGGGAAGAAGCGGTGCGCGCTGCGCGACTCGTGCCAGAAGAAGACCGCCATCACCACGATGCCCAGCGCGATCGGCACGATGGTGGTCGGCGCGGTCAGGCTGCGCCCGAGCTGGCTGACCCCGAACAGGAACCCCACGATCGCGACGATCAGGAGCAGCTGGCCGAGGTAGTCGGACTTGGGGTTCGCCATCCGCCCCTGCTTGGGCAGGATGATCGGCGTCAGGAGCAGGCAGACGGCGCCGACGGCGGGGATCGCGAGGAAGGCGATGCGCCAGTCGATGCTCGAGAGCGCGCCGCCGGCGAAGGTCAGGATCAGGGTCGAGAGGCTGATGACCGCCGAGAACAGGCCGACGGCGCTGGCCAGCTTCTTCGGCTCGGCGACGACCCGCACGTACGCGAACGCCGCGCCATAGACCGCGCCGAGGCCGATGCCGGTCACGGCCTGCCCGAGCAGGTAGATGATCGTGGCGGGTGCCGCGGCGATGATCAGGTTGCCGGCGATGCCGACGAGCAGCGCCAGCATCAGGATGTTGCGGCGCCCGAAGCGGTCGGCGAGGAGCCCCGTCGAGATCACGGTCGCGGCGATGGCCAGGGTCTGGATGCTGGCCGCGAGCGCGAGCGTGCCGCCGACCATGTCGAGGCCGCGGCTCGCGCTGACGAGCGCGGTGCTCGAGATGTTGGGCGCCGAGCCCTGGACGGCGCCGAGCAGGCCGAGGAAGACGATCGCCACCGCGCGCGGGACGCGCAGGGCGGGCTGCGTGGACTGGGCGGGCTGGGCGGCCTGGGCGGGTTGGGCGGGCTGGGCCACGAGAGGTGTATACCAGCGGACGGCGGGCTGTGCGCGCACACGTGTCCGCCTCATTGCGCCGACTGCCCTAGAGTCGGTCCACCACGATCGGGGAGCCACCATGTGCACGTCGTTCACGCTCACCAGCACGCAGGGGGACGTCGTCTACGGACGCACCCTCGAGTTCACCCTGCAGCTGCGATCCGAGGTGATCGTCGTGCCGGCCGGCGTCGAGCTGACCGGCACGGGACTCGCCGGCGAGCCCTCGGTCGGAGGCCGCACGTGGACGGCGACGCACACGGCGGTCGGGATGAACGGCCTCGGCCTGCGCATGATCATCGACGGCGCGAACGACGCGGGGCTCGTCGCCGCCGCCTTCAACTTCCCCGTCTCGGCCGAGTTCGAGACCGTCGCGGAGGCCGACGCGGCGCAGGCGATCGGGTGCCACGAGGTGCCGCTGTACCTGCTCACGACCTGCTCGACGGTGGCCGAGTGCCGCGCGGCGCTCGCCGACGTCCGGGTCCACGGGCCGCACATGGCCGCGTACGGCGGCCAGGTGCCGATGATCCACTTCGCCGTCCACGACGCCACGGGGGCCTCGATCGTCCTCGAGTGGACGCGGGGGCGGCTGGACGTCTACGACAACCCGACCACGGTGCTCACGAACGAGCCGCCGTTCCCGATGCAGCTCGCGCACCTCGCCGAGTACGCCTACCTGTCCGCTGAGCCGCCGGCGCCACTCGAGCTGGCCGGCCTGACCCTGGCCGCCCCGAGCTCCGGCGGCGGCATGCAGGCCCTGCCGGGCGGGTTCCTCGCCACCAACCGCTTCGTGCGCGCCTTCTGGGCCGCGCGCTCCGCGCCCGCCTTCGACGCGCCCGCGCAGGGCGTCGAGTACGCGCGCCACATCCTCAACGGCTTCGACATCCCGCCCGGGTCCGTGATGACGCCGGCCGGCACCGGCGAGAGCGGCGGCGAGGGCGGCTGGGAGATGACCGAGTGGTCGATCATCGCCGACTGCACGAGCCGGGCGGTCTACGTCAACACATTCGCCCACCAGGGCTGGACGCGGATCGACATCGCCGGGATCTCCGCGGGCCTCACCGACGTCGTCACGATCCCGCTGCCGGCGCGGGACCGCTTCCACGAGCTGTCGCGCTGACGCGGTCGACGCCCGGCCGCGTCAGAGCGTGAAGAACCGACGGACCACCTCGCCGACGAGGTCGTCCTTCGTCGGCGTGACCGCGACCGCCCACCGGCCCTTGCCGACGAGGCGCACCGTGCAGCGGCCGGCGCCCTTCCTGACGACGCAGGTCCCCGTCCGGGTCGTCGCGCCCCTGACGGCGGAGACCCGGTAGCGCACCCCGGTCGTCGCCGCGAACTCGAGGGTGGCCGTCCGCCGCTTCGCGCCCTTGCTGCCGCTCAGGGCCCAGGCGGGGCGCTTGATGTAGCGCAGCTTGGCCGAGCAGGTCACGACCGTCCGGCCCTCGGCGCCGGGCGTCGACGCCACGGGCTTGCCGAGGGCGGCGCAGACCCGGATCGCGTTGAGGTTGTCCGCGTCGGGCCGGACCCCGAGGTCGTGGGCGGAGTAGCTCGTGCGGTACTCGAAGGCCGCGCCGATCACGCCGCCGCGGGTCACGCGGCTGAACACGGCGCCCCCGTCGGGCACGGAGTTGTTGAGCATCTGCAGGAAGCCGTCGATCGCCTCGGGCGGGGCGGTCTCGAACACCGCCTGCGGGATGCCCATCTCCGCGAGGCGCGCGGCGGGGAGGAATCCGTGGGCGAAGCCCTCCTTCGTCGCCGGATCGGCGTCACCGCAGCCGGTGATCGAGAAGAACAGGCCCGCGGAGCTGATGGCGGGGTGGCCGTACATCCAGGCGTTCGTGCCGTAGACGATGCCGTCGCTGTTGTAGTAGACGGTGCCGGGCACCTCCAGCACGCGCGGGCGCAGCAGGAGGTCCACGGAGACGTTCCCCTGTGTGCCCGCCGGGGGACAGGGGCGGGTGCTCGGATCGCCGCCGGATCCCGCGATCAGGGTCTCGACCACGTCGCCCTCGATGGTGACGTCACGGCCCGAGAACGTGAACTCCGGGTTGGCGATCCAGCCCGACAGGCTGGTCATGGGCTCGAGCGACGCGGAGGTCTGCAGCCGGAGGCGGTAGCGCGTACCGGGCGGCATGGCCGCCCGCACGTCACTGCCGGTCAGCTGCCCGTCCTCGCTGACGTACCGGAACCGCACCGCGGCGCCGGCCGGCAGGGGGCCGATGGCCTGGGACTCGGACGAGCAGATCAGGACCGTGGAGGGCCACGCCTGCCAGTCGGCGGCACCCACGGGCTTCACGACCGCCTCGACGACGGTCACGGACGGTGCGCGCTCCACGCCGTCGGGGTTGCACGTCAGCCGGGGATCCACGGGCGCGGCGGGTGCCGAGGCCACGCCGACGGCGATCGCGAATGCGCCGACGAGCGCCAGGCCGGCCGCGACGGCACGGCGACGAGCGGTCGATCTCCCCATGCACGGGAGTATAGATCCGCGATTCGCCCGGCGGGACGGGGCGGTGAGCCGCACCGCCACGCCCGTCCACCGGGCCTGCGGATGGGCCGTGTAGGGATCGAACCTACGACCTTGGGATTAAGAGTCCCCTGCTCTGCCAGCTGAGCTAACGGCCCGCGGCGGGGATCCTATCCGAACCCCGCGCCCGGTCGCGCCGAGCGGGCGGCCTACTGCACCGGAACCGGGTTGAGCGCCTCCTCGAGGCGGTCGATCTCCTCCTCGACCTGCTTGACCAGCGGGTCGTCGGGGGCCAGCTCGACGAACTTCTTGTACGACGAGATCGCGAGCTCGCCGTCGTTCGCGGCGCCGGCGATCTGCCCGAGCCGGAACCAGGCCGCCGGGTCGTCCGGCGAGGCCGTCGTCACCTTCTCCTGCGCGGCGATCGCCTCCTGGTAGGCCTCGCTGGCCTGCGTCTGGAACGGCGATGCGGCCTCCGAGGCCGCCGAGAACCCGGCGCTGGCGATCGACTCCTGGGCCGTCTGGAACGGCGTCGCGCCCTGCGACTGGCCGGGGATCACGGTCTGCGGCACGGCCGGTCGGCCGTTGACGAGTCCGGCGCCCTCCGCCCCCGCGTAGGCCTCCTGCGCCTTCTGCAGGAGCGCGGCGGCGAGCGCGAGGTAGAGGTCGGCGACCGCCGACTGCTCCGCCGCGTCGTCGCCGGCCAGCTCGGCCGCCTTCGTCGCCGGCTCCCCCGCCTTGTCGAGCTGCCCCGCGTTGACGTACGCGGTGGCCAGCGCCAGCCAGGCCTGCGGGTCGTCGGGCGTCTCCTCGGTCCCGGCGAGCGCGGTCTTGACCGCGTCGTCCGCGGGCTCCGTCTCGGGGGTCTCGGCCGCGCGCTCCTGCTGGAGCATGTCGAGGAACGACGGCCCGCCCGTCCCGACGCCGGCGACGACGAAGGTGAGGGCGAAGACGCCGGCGAGGAAGGCGAAGATCCACTTGCCCTTCGTGCGCAGGCGCTCGTTGAGCGTCGGCGTGAACGACTCGGGCGCCTCCTGGCGCGGCTTCGCCGAGCGGCCCGACCCGGTTCCGCCCTTGCGCGTGCTGCTGGTGCGCTTGCCCTGTGCCATCAGTCTCGGTCCTCGATCATCCGCCGACGCGCGGGCTCCGCCGCGGCGATCGCCGCGGCCAGGCGCTGGGCGTCGGCGCTCCTACGGTAGCGCAGGACGCCGTCCACGATGGTGAGGAGGACCCGCTCCGGTGACCCGGCCATCAGCACGGCCACCGCGGGGTCCTCGACGGGGTCGAACGCCGCGTCGGCGAGGTCGACCGCCACGAGGTCGGCGCGCAGCCCCGGCGCGAGCGCCCCGACGGCGCCCTCGAGCCCCAGGGCGCGGGCCCCGCCGAGGGTGGCCATGCGCAGCGCCTCCGCCGCCGTCAGCGCGTCGGCCCGTCCCTCGCGGGCGCGGGCGAGCTGGACCGCGGCGCGCAGCTCGGCCCAGAGGTCGAAGTCGCCGGCGGACGCCGGCGAGTCGGTGCCGATCGCGAGGACGGCCCCCGCATCGGCGAGGGCGCGGACGGGCGCGATGCCGCAGCCGAGCAGCGCGTTCGAGCGGGGGCAGTGCACGACCGGCGCGCCGGCGGCGCCGACGCGACGGGCCTGCCCGGCATCGAGCTGCACGGCGTGCACGAGGACCAGCCCGGGCCCGAGCAGGCCCGCGGCGTCGAGCAGGTCGACGGGGTGGCGGCCCGTGGCCTCGATCCGGGTCAGGGCCGCCAGGGCGTCCGCGATCGGGCCCGTGCCGTCGGCGACCGCCTCCAGCTCGGCGACGGACTCGGCGACGTGGGCCATCGCCGTCATCCCCCGCTCCCGGGCCAGCGCGACGAGCGCCGCGAAGACGGCCGGGGCGGCGGTGTACGGGCTGTGCGGCGAGACGCCGAGGCGGACGAGGCCCGTCGCCGCGGGCGCCAGCGCATCGAGGCGGCCGGCGAGGGCGGCGGCGACGGCGGCCGGGTCCGCGTCGGGCCCGCCGAACCCCTCGAGGTGCACGGTGCCCCGCAGCCCCGCCTCCGTGGCCGCGGCGAGCGAGGCCCCGGCGTAGGAGGCGTCGCCGATCGTGCCGACTCCCGACTGCAGGCACAGGAGCGCGCCGAGCGCGGCCTGGGCCTCGACGTCGCCCGGCGCCTGGCGGGGGCGCCGCGCGATGTGGTCGGCCAGCCAGTCGGCGAACGGCAGCCCGTCGCCGAAGCCGCCGTAGGCCGCGTACTCGAGGTGCGTGTGCGCGTTGACGAGCGCCGGCATCAGCGCGGCGGCGCCGAGGTCCTCGACGGTCGCGCCGGGATGGTCGGCGAGCACCCGGTCACGGGGCCCGACGGCGACGATCACGCCGTCGGCGACCGCGACGGCACCGCCTCGGATGGGCTCGGCGCCGACCGGAAGCACGTGGTCGGCGGCGTAGACCTGCGTCACACGTCCTCGACGGGCTCGAGGCCCTCGCCCTCATCCTCGAGCTCGCCGCGGCGCTTCTGGACGAAGGCCGAGATGAAGATCGAGACCTCCCACAGGACGAGCAGGGCCGCCAGGGCGATCAGCATCGACAGCGGGTCGCCGCCCGGCAGTGCGGCGGACACGACCGCCATCACGAAGATCGCGTAGCGGCGGTTCTTGCGCATCCACTGCGGCGTCATCAGCCCGGCGGCCGACAGCAGGAACACGCCCGTCGGCATCTGGAAGATCAGGCCGCAGCCGATCAGGATCCAGACCGCGAAGCCGTAGTAGTCACCGGCCTGCACCTGGCGGTTGTAGAGGTCCGCGTCGAAGTTGACGAGGAAGTTCGTGGCGGCCGGCAGCATCAGGAAGTAGCCGAACGCGAGCCCGACGAGGAAGAGCAGCGAGGCCGCCGTCAGGTAGGGCCAGGTGCTGCGCTCGTGCTCCGGGTCGAAGGCCGGCATCACGTACGCATAGAGCTGGTAGATCAGGACCGGCAGGGTCAGGATCACCGCCCCCGCGATCGACACCTTGAGCGCGATCATGAACGGCTCGGCGACGTTCAGGACGATCGGCTCCGGGACGCTCGCCGGCAGCGGCCGGTTGAGGAACTCGATGATCAGCTCGTGCTGCCAGAAGCAGAGGATGAAGCCGACCGCGAGCGCGAGCAGGCTGATGATGACGCGGTTGCGGAGCTCCTCGAGGTGGTCCGTGAGCGGGACCTCCTCGTCGTGCCCGACGCGCTTGACGTTGCGGATACCGGCCAGCATCAGCGCAGCCTCCTCGCCGTGCGCCCTACTCCGCGGGCTTCGGCTCGGCCGTCGGCGCCTCCGCGGCGGCCGCAGCCGGCTCCGCGGCGGGGGCCGCAGCGGCGACGGGCTCGGCGGCCGGGGCGGCGGCGGCCGTCTCGACGACCGGCGTCGTCGACTGCACCACGACGGGCTGCGCCGGCGCCTCGTCGGGCTCGCCGGACAGGCCGCGCTTGAAGTCGCGCATGCCGGAGCCGAGGCCGCGACCGAGCTCGGGGAGCTTCTTGGGGCCGAACACGAGCAGACCGATGACCAGCACGATCCCGATCTGCCAGAGAGAGAAGTCGAAAGGCATAAGGATTGACCTCCTTGCTCGGCGAAGGCTACCACCGAACGGGAACGCGGGGGCCGAGCGGTGCGGCTACGCTCACGCCGCCGTGGAGTTCGCGTTCACCATCGCCTCCGCCGTCCTCGCGGGAGTCGTGATCGCCGTGATCGTGCTCCTGGTCCGCGGCAGCGGCACCCGGCTGGCGCGGGTCGCCCTGCCCGCCGGGATCCTGCTCCTGGCCGTGCAGACGGCGCTCGGCCAGTGGTCCGTCGCGGCCTTCGGGCTGCTCGGCGCCCTGATCGTCTCCGCCGGCGCGCTCGCGGTCAGGGGCGGCGCGCGCGACCACGCCCCGACCTGGCTGGCGCTCGGCGTCTTCGCCGTCGCCGGGCTCGCCGGCGGCTTCGGCGTGCTGGCCCACGGCCTCTGCGCGGCGGGCGACGGCTACGGCTGCGCCGGCACGGCGCCTGACCTCCTGGCCGTGGCCGGCTGGGCCGTCGCGCTCGCCGCCTACGGGTACCTCGGCTGGCAGGCCCTGAAGCCGTGATCGCGCTCCTCGGGCAGACGGTGCGCGACGAGATCGTGCACGCCGACGGCAGCGAGGAGGTGCGCTGCGGCGGCGCGCCCGTGTTCGCGGCGCGCGCGCTTGGCGCCGCCGGCATCCCGGGCATCGTCGTGACCCGCGGCGCGGACGACCTCCACGGCGACGTCGCCGCCGCCGGGCTGCCCGTGCTCGCCGGCCCCCCCGGCGCGACGTTCGTCAGCCGCCTCGCGCTGCGCCCCGACGGCCACCGTGACCACGAGATCGCCGCGCTCGGCACGCCGTTCGCGCCCGCCGACCTGACGGGCTGGGCCGCCTCCGCGCTGGAGGGCGCGTCGACGGTGGTGATCGGCACGCAGTGGCGCGACGACGTCGGCCCGGATACCCTGCGCGCCCTGCGGCGCGCGGGCCGGCGGATCGTGTTCGACGCGCAGGGCCTCGCCCGCCCGGGCCTCGGCCCGGTCGTCCCCGCGGGCCCGCTCGACCCCGCGTGGCTCGACGGCGTCGACGTCGTCAAGTTCTCCGACGCCGAGGCCGAGGCCCTGCTCGGGGGGCTCGACGCTACGGCGCTGGGCCGGGCCGGGGTCCCGATCGTGGTCGTCACGCACGGCGAGCGCGGCGCCGACGTGTGGCAGGCGGGCGACGCGGAGCCCGTGCGGGTGCCCGCCCGCCGCATCCCGCGCCTCGCCGACACCGTCGGCGCGGGCGACATGTTCACGGCGCTGTTCGCGGCCGCCCTCGACGCGGGCGAGGCGCCCGTGCCGGCCGCCGAGCGGGCCTCCGCGGGGGTCGCGGAGATCCTCGCGCTGCGCGCCTAGGCGAGCAGCCCGTCGCGCAGGGCGGCGATCAGGGGCTCGAGGCCGTCGGGCGGCGGGTCGCCGGGGCCCAGGCCCGGCACGAGCGCGCGCACGCGGGCGTGGCGGTCGGCCAGCGGCGGCCCGAGCCGCTCGACGCCGCGCAGGTCGATCGCCTGGCAGGCGAACACGGCGCCGATCGCCGCGACCCGGAACCCCAGCGCGGCCATCTCGCGGGTGCGCCGCGCCCCGAGGTGCGCCATCGTCATGCGGTCCTCGATGCCCTCCGCCTGCGACGCCGAGCCCACCTCGGCGCTGACGGGCTGATGCAGGAGGCGCGCCTCCGCCCCGATCCCCTGGAGCGGCCACGCCATCTCGGAGTAGCCGTGCCCGCCGAGGTCGCCGCGGGGCTCGAGCCCCGTGGTGAGACCCGTCTCGGAGGCCTGCAGCAGCTTGATCGAGCGCTCCACCTGCGCGGTCAGGCACGGGGCGAGGGCGATGCGCACGAGGTCGAGCGCGGCCGCCACCGCCTGCAGGTCGAAGTTGGCGACGGGCAGCATCACGTCGCGCTCGGGCAGGGCGAGCGGGTTCTGCTGGTGCGCGTTGAGCTCGATCGAGACCAGGCCCTCGGCGTAGGCCAGGGCGTCGTGCGCCGCGCCGAGCACGGGCGCCGCGTCGCGGTAGCTGAGCGGCGACTGCAGGTGGCGCGGCTCCTCGCCGTGCAGGCGGCTGCCCTCGAGGAGCGCCCACAGCCGCCCGAGCGCCCAGCGGTAGCCCGGGTACGGCCGCACCTCCCCGGCCGCCGGATCGTAGGCCGACGGGTTGGCGGCGTAGGCCTCGACGTCGAGGGCCGCCAGCCCCGCCAGGCAGTCGAGCAGGGCGCGGGCGTCGTGCACGGCGAGCGCGGCCTGCGCCGTCACGAACGAGCTCTGCCCGATCAGGGGCAGCGCCTCGCCCTGGGCGAGGTCCACGTCGCCGATCAGGCCGATCACGAGGTCGGCCTGCGGGGCGAGGTCGCCCATCCCCGTCACCCCGTACATGCGCACCGGCGGCAGGGGGCCGGTGCCGAGCCGCTCCGCGAGCGCCTGCGCGACCTCGGGCCGGGCGTTCGAGCGTCCGGCGGCCAGCTGGTTGAGCAGGCACAGCGCGGCCGCGCGCACCTCCTCCTCGGGCAGGGCCGGCCCCTGGCCGGTCGCGTGCTCGCGCAGGAGGCGCCGGTTGAAGGCCGCGGACTCCGCCGCGGCCACGTCGCGCTCCTTGCGCGCCCCCACGCCCCGGGTCAGGCCGTAGACGCCGTCACCGCGCTCGGCGACCCGCTCCGCGAAGGCGCGGTTGGCGGCCATCCGCTCGACGACGCCCGGGGCCAGCTCGACGCGGCCGGGCTCGCGCGCGGCGCGCACGAGCGCCGCGAGGTCGAGGTCGCTGCCGCTGAGCACGATGTCCGCCATCGGGCGGAAGGGTACGCAACCTCAGGTCGCCTACCCTCCCCGTGTGCAGCCGCCCGCGGTGACCCTCGAGGAGTGCTCGAAGCGCTTCGGTGAGCGCCTGGCCCTGCGCAAGGCCACGCTCGCGGTCGAGCCGGGCGAGACCGTGGTGCTGCTGGGCCCGAACGGGGCGGGCAAGTCGACGCTCCTGCGGCTGGCCGCCGGCCTCCTGCGCCCGACCGCCGGGCACGCGCGGATCGACGGCATCGACGCGGTCGACGCCCCCCGCGCGCTGCGGGCCGGGATGGCCTACGCGGGCCACCGCAGCCAGCTGTACCGCGGCCTCACCGCGCGCGAGAACCTGGCCCTGCACGCGCGCCTGCACGGCCGCGCGCTCGACCTCGACGGGTCGCGGGCCGCGGTCGGCCTCGCCGACCGCGCCGACGAGCGGATCGACGGGTTCTCGCGCGGGATGCTGCAGCGGCTCGCCCTGGCCCGGGCGACCGCGCACGAGCCGGTGCTGCTCCTGCTCGACGAGCCCGCCAGCGGCCTCGACGCCGACGGCCGCACGCTCCTCGACCACGTGCTCCTGGAGGGCCGCGGCCGGCGCACCCAGCTCGTGGCCAGCCACGACCAGGACCTGCCCGCGCGCCTCGGCGCCCGCGCCGTCCGGCTCGACACGGGGCGGATCGCGTGATCGGCGCCGCCCTCGCGATCGCCCGCGTCAAGCTCGTGCTCGAGCTGCGTCGCCGCGAGGTCGTCTTCGCGATGCTGCTCTTCGTCGCCGCGACGATCGTGATCGTGCACTTCGCGCTGCGCGCCGACGACGGCGCCGGCCCGCGCGCCGCGGCCGGGATGCTGTGGGCCGCTGTCGTCTTCACCGCCGTGCTCGGCCTGCTGCGCGCCTTCGCGGCCGAGGCCGAGGAGGGCGCCCTCGACGCGCTGCTCCTCGCCCCCGTCGACCGCGCGGCGATCTGGCTCGGGTCGGCGCTCGCCCAGTTCGGGTTCCTGGTGGTCGTGGAGGTCGTCGCGGTGCCGCTGTGGTGGCTCCTGTTCTTCCAGGAGGAGGGCCCGGCGCCCCTGCCGGTGATCGCGGCGCTCCTGCTCGCGAACGTCGGCATCGCGCTCGTCGGCACCCTCGCCGCGGGCCTCGCCCTCGGCGCGCGCACCCGCGACGTGCTGCTGCCGGTGCTCGTCCTGCCGCTCGCGATCCCGCTGGTCCTCGCCGGCGTGACGGCCACCTACGGGGCCTTCGGCGAAGAGGGAGGCGGGTTCGGACCGCTCGGGCCCCTCGGCTTTCTGGCACTCTACGACCTGATCTTCCTCGCGCTCGCGTGGGGGACATCGGAGCACCTGTTGGGAGACTGACGTGCGCGCCCTCGGCCGCCCCTCCACCACCGTCCCGCTGATCCTGAGCCTGATCCTCGTCCCGCTGACGGTCGTGCTCGCCTTCGTGTGGACGGGCGAGGACGTCGACCAGGGCTTCAGCCAGAAGATCTTCTACCTGCACGTGCCCGTCGCGCTGACCTCCTACGCCGCCTTCGGCTACGGGGCCTTCTGCGCCGCGATGTACCTCTGGCGCCGCGACCCCGAGTGGGACCTGCGCTCCTACGTCGGGGTCCACTCCGGCACGATCTTCGGCACCCTCGTGCTGCTCACCGGCCCGATCTGGGCGAAGGCCTCCTGGGGCGTCTGGTGGAACTGGGGCGACCGCCAGATCAACGTCTTCCTGATCCTGTTCCTCTACTACTGCGCCTACTTCATGCTGCGCTTCTCCCTCGACGAGGGCGAGCGCCGCCGCTCCGCCTCCGCGGTCTACGCCCTGCTCGGGGTCGGCCTGATCCCGCTCTCGTTCCTCGCGGTCCGGATCGCCGAGACCCTGATCCACCCCACCGTCTTCACCTCGTCGGGCGCGGCCATGCCCTCGTCCTTCTTCCTCACCTTCCTCGTCGGCCTCGCCGGGATGCTCAGCCTGATGGCGCTCCTGATGGCCGTCGAGCTGCGCGGCAAGCGCACCGCGATGCGCGTCCTCGAGCTCCAGCGCGCCGCCCGGGGGGAGGACGCGTGACGCTCCGCGACGCCGTGCCCTACGTCGCCGCCGCCTACCTCGCGGTCTGGGTCCTGATCCTGCTCTACGTGGCCATCATCGGCCGCAAGCTCGGACGGCTCGAGCGGCAGCTCGACCAGCTCGAGGGGCGGGACGGCGAGCCGCGGCCGTGAGCGCGGCGCTCCGGCTCGGGACCCGCGGCTCCCCGCTCGCCCGCGCGCAGGCCGACCTCGCCGCCCTCGCCCTGCGCTCCGCGGGCGTCGACAGCGAGGTCGTCGTGATCTCGACCCGCGGCGATGAGGCGCCCACCGCGCCGCTCGCCGACCTCGGCCCGGGCGCCTTCGCCAGCGCCCTCGAGGAGGCCCTCCTCGCCGGCGAGGTCGACGTCGCCGTCCACTCCGCGAAGGACCTGACCGGCGAGCAGCCCGGCGGCCTCGCCCTCGCCGCGTTCCTCCCCCGCGCCGACCCGCGCGACGCCTGGTGCGGTGCGGCCGCCTCGCTCGACGCGGTGCCCGCGGGCGCCCGCGTCGGCACGTCGTCCCTGCGCCGCTGCGCCCTGCTCGGGCGCCTGCGCCCCGACCTCGAGCTCGTCCCCATCCGCGGCAACGTGCAGACGCGCCTCGACCGGCGCGCCGCGGACGGCCTCGACGCCGTCGTGCTGGCCGCCTGCGGCCTGGAGCGGATCGGCCTGGCCGACGCGATCGGCTTCCGCTTCGCGGCGGACGCCCTGCTGCCCGAGGCCGGCCAGGGCGCGATCGCGCTGCAGACCCGCAGCGGCGAGCAGGCCGCCGTGGCCGCCGTCGACCACGTCGAGACCCACGGCGCGGTGCTCGCGGAGCGCGGCGTGACGCGCCGCCTCGGCGGCGGCTGCCGCGTCCCGGTCGCCGCGCACGCCTGCGCCGCCGACGGCGGCTGGCGGCTCGTGGGCTGGGTCGGGTCGCCCGACGGCACGGAGGAGGCGCGCGCCGAGGCGGTGGGCCCCGACCCCGCGCTCCTCGTCGACGACGTGGTGGCGGGCCTGCGCGCGGCGGGCGCGGACGGGCTGCTCGCGGAGGACGGGGCGTGACCGTCTTCCTCGTCGGCTCCGGGCCGGGCGACCCCGGCCTGATCACCGTCCGCGGCCTCGACCTGCTGCGCCGCGCGGAGGTGCTCGTGCTCGACCGGCTGGCCGGTCCCGAGCTGCCGCTCGAGGCCCCCGCGGGCTGCCTGGTGATCGACGCCGGCAAGGCGCCCGGGCGCGTGGCGATGACGCAGGACGAGATCAACGCCTGCCTGGTGGAGCACGGGCGGGCCGGGCGCTTCGTGGTGCGCCTCAAGGGCGGCGACCCGTTCGTGTTCGGGCGCGGCTCGGAGGAGGCGGAGGCCCTGCACGCCGCCGGCGTGCCGTACGAGGTGGTGCCGGGCGTCTCCAGCGCGATCGCCGCGCCCTCGGCGGCGGGCGTCCCCGTCACGCACCGCGGCCTCGCCACCCACGTGACCATCGTGACCGGCCACGAGGACCCGGCGAAGCCCGAGACGCAGACCGACTGGGCGTCGCTCGCGCGCGCCAGCGGCACGCTCGTGCTGCTGATGGGCGTGGGCCGGCTGGCCGGCATCGCCGACGCCCTGGTGGCCGGCGGCCGCGATCCGCGCACGCCCGTCGCCATCGTCGAGCGCGCCACCTCGCCCACCCAGCGCGTGACCACCGGCGATCTGGCCACGATCGCCGCCACGGCCGCGGCCGCCGGCGTGTCGTCGCCCGCGGTGACGGTGGTCGGCGACGTCGTCGCCGTCCGCGACGCGATCGGCTGGGCCGAGCGGGTGCCGCTGGCCGGCCGCGTGGTCGCCGTGACCCGGCCCCGCGCCCAGGCCGACGGCCTCAGCCGCCGGCTCGCCGACCTCGGCGCCCGCGTCGTGCAGGCGCCCCTGATCCGCACCGAGCCCGTGCCCGGCGACCCGATCGACGCCGCGGCCTACGACGTCGTGGTGGTCACCAGCCCCAACGCGCCCGCCCTGCTCCTCGAGCGGATCGGCGGCGACGCCCGCGCCCTGCACGGCGTCGAGGTCGCGGCGATCGGCCCGGCCACGGCCACGGCCCTGCGCGAGATCGGCGTCGTCGCGGACCTCGTCTCGGAGCGGGCGGTGGCCGAGGCGCTGCTCGACCTGCTCGCCGAGCGGGCGGCGGGACGGCGCATCCTGATCGCCCGCGCCGAGGAGGCCCGCGACCTGCTCCCGGAGGGGCTCGCCGCCCAGGGCGCCGAGGTCGAGATCGCGGTCCTCTACCGCACCGTCCCGGTCGTGCCCGACTCGGAGGCCGCCCTCGGCGCCGACGCCGTGGCCTTCACCTCGGCCTCGACGGCGCGCGCCTTCGCGGCCGCCTTCGCGGGCCGCGACCTCGACGGGGTGCGCGGCGTCGCGATCGGGCCCGCCACGAGCGCCGCCATGCGCGAGCTCGGCATCCCCGTCGCGGCCGAGGCGGCCGACCACGACCTCGACGGCCTCGTGGCCGCCCTCGTCGAGCTGCTCGGCTAGCCGCGCCCGGCGCGCAGGACGCCGGGGATCGTGATCGCGAAGGCGACGGCGACGCCGACCCCCGAGACGATGAACACGCCGCGCACGCCGAGCGGCTCCGACAGGGCCGCGCCGATCAGGCCGCCGCCGGCGATCGCGGCCACCGCGATCATGCGTCCGGTGATGCCGACGCGGGCCTGGAGCCGGTCGGGCACGCCGCGCTGGCGCTCGCCGATGATGGTGGAGAGCAGGGCGAAGTCCGCGAGGTTGCGGAACCCGTTGGCCACCGCGACCGTCGCGAAGCCGGGCGCCAGGCCCGTGGCCACGATCGAGACCGCGCTCAGCCCCGTCAGCGCGGCGGCGACCGGCCCGGGGCCATGCCGCGGCACGAGCCGCCCGAGCAGGGCGGGCACGCCGATCGCCACGAAGCTGCCGATCGCCAGCACCACGCCGGCCTCGACCGAGGACAGGCCGAGCGACTCGCGCAGGAGCGGGACGGACAGCGCCGCGGACGTGGCGGCGGCGAGGTTCCAGGCGATGCTCAGCCACGTGTAGGAGCGCACCCGCGGCGTGCGCCAGAT
>CAIQOY010000042.1 GCA_903873565.1 uncultured Actinomycetes bacterium | reverse complement strand
CTGGGACGGCATCGTCCTCTAGGCCGGGGTGCGCAGCGCCCTCTTCTGCTCGGCCGTCGACGTCGCGGACGCCGGGCCGGCCGCGGTCCTCGACGACGCCCTCGGGCGCGCTGGGGTCGACGGGCTCGCGGTCGCGGCGTCGTACCACGCCGCCCGCGACCTGCTCCCGCACGCCCGCGGCCCGCGCCTGCGCGCGTTCCCGGCGGGGCTGTGGATCGCGCGCGATGCGGCCGTCTGGGACCGCTGCCCCGTGCAGCCGGACCGCGCGGGCGACGCCCTGACGGAGGCGGCGGTCGCCGAGCTGGTCGAGCAGGCGGGCGCCCGCGGCGCGACGGTCGACGGCTGGGCGGTCTTCATGCACGTCGATCGCGCGGAGCCCGGCCCGGGCACCCACGTGACGGCCTTCGGCGATCCGCTGCCCGAGCAGCTCTGCCCGAGCCGGCCCGCCGCCCGCGCCTACGCGGTGGCGCTGGCCCGCGCGATCCTGCGCGCCGGGATGGGGGAGGTGCTGGCGGAGTCGCTGCACCACCACGGGCTCGAGCACGGCGTCCACCACGAGCGCTACCTGCTCGAGCCGGGGTCCGTCGGCCGGTTCCTGCTCGGCCTGTGCCTGTGCGATGACTGCGTGGCGGGCGCGAGCGCCGCCGGGGCCGACGGGCCCGCCCTGCGCGCGGGCATCCGCTCGCTGCTGCAGGGGATGCTCGACCGGGGCGAGCCCCTGACCGGCGAGCTCGAGTCGCGCGCGCAGGCCGCGGCGCTCCTGGGCGGCGAGCTCGGGGCGCTCCTCGACGCGCGCGAGGCGGCCGTCACGTCGCTCGTCGCGGAGGTCGCGGCGGCCTGCCGGGAGGAGGGCGGGGCGCTGACCCTGCTCGACTCCTCGGGCGCGGCCAAGGGCTACGCCGACGGGCGGCCGACCGGCGATCCGGCGGTGGGCTTCGGCTGGCGCTTCGGCATCGACGTCGCGGCTCTCGCGCCCCACTGCACCGTGGAGGCGATCGCCTACGCCCGCGACCCCGAGCGGGTCGCGCTCGACCTCTCGGCGTACCGCGCGGCGGTCGGCGACGGCGAGCTGGCCGCAATCGTGCGCCCGTTCGGCCCGGACTGCGACGGCGCGGACGACCTGCGGGCCAAGGTGGCCCTCGCCCGGGAGGCGGGCTGCCGGCGCCTCGACTTCTACCACTACGGCCTGATGCCGCTGCCGGTCCTGGACCGGATCGCGGCGGCGCTCGCCTAGGCCCCGAAGCGCGAGCGCAGGGCGCGCCCGGGCAGGGACCCGGTGCGCTCGCCGTCGCGCACGGTGGCCTCGCCGGCCACCCAGACGTGGGGGATGCCCTCGGGTGCCCGGCGGGGCTCCTCGTAGGTGGCGGTGTCCCGGATGCGGTCGGGGTCGAAGGCGACGAGGTCGGCGACCATGCCGGGCCGCACGAGGCCGCGGTCCCAGAGCCCGAGCCGCTGCGCCGGCGCGGCGGTCATGTGGCGGATCGCCTCCTCGAGCCCGAGCACGCCGAGCTCGCGCACGTAGTGGGCGAGGTAGCGCGGCATCGTGCCCCACCCCCTGGGATGGGGGCGGGATCCGACGAGGATGCCGTCGCTGCCCGCGGTGTGCGCGGGGTGGCGCATGAACAGCTGCACGTGCTCCTCGTTGCCGACGTGGTGCAGCGCGGTGGCCATGAGGCGGTCGTCGGCCGCCAGCGCGCAGAACAGGTCCACGGGTCGCTCGCCGCGCTCGGCGGCGAGGTCGGCCACCGAGCGGCCGACGGCCCACGCGTTCGCGGCGTCACCCGTCCCGCCGACGACGATCCAGGACCAGTCGACGGGCACGCCGTGGAAGCCGTCCGTGCCCTCCTCCTCGAGCTCGACGCGCAGGCGCTCGCGCAGGTCGGGGTCGCGCAGCCGCGCGATGGTGGCGTCGGTGCCGCCCTCGAAGGCCCAGCCCGGCAGGATGCTGTGCAGGTAGGTGTTGCCCGCGAGGTACGGGTAGGTGTCGAAGGTGACGTCCACGCCGCGCGCGCGTGCGCCGTCGATGATCGCCATCAGCTCCGGGCCGCGGCCGGCGTTGACCGTGAAGCCGAGGTGCGTGTGCGCCAGGTGGATCGGCACCCCGGCGGCCTCGGCGCAGGCGATCGCCGCGGCGTAGGCCTCGACGGCGCCCCGGCCGTAGGAGCGGTGGTGCGGGCAGTAGAAGGCGCCCGTCCCGGCCATCGTCGCGCAGAGGGCCACGATCTCGTCGTCCGTCGCGTACATCCCCGGTGCGTAGGTGAGCCCGGCCGACAGGCCGAAGGCGCCGTCCGCGAGCGCCTCGCGCAGGAGCCGCTGCATCGCGGCCAGCTCGTCCGCCGTGGGCGCGCGCTCGTCGGAGCCCATCGCGATCATCCGCAGCGTGCCGTGCCCGACGAGGAACGCCACGTTGGTCGCGACCCCCGCGTCGAAGCGGGCGAGGTAGTCGGCCACTGAGCGCCAGCCGCGCTCGAGGTCGGGCGCGCCGTTCCAGCCGGCGAGCGCCTCGGCGAGCTCGCGCTCCACCGCCTCGGTCGCGGGCGCGAGGCTGAGCCCGTCCTGGCCGATCACCTCGAGGGTGACGCCCTGCTGGGCCTTCGACGCGTGCGCGGGGTCGTAGAGCGGCACGAGGTCGGAGTGCGTGTGCATGTCGATGAAGCCGGGGCAGACGACGAGGTCGTCGACGTCGACGACCTCCGCCCCGGTGGCGTCGACCCGCCCGACGGCCGCGATGCGACCGCCCTCGACGCGCACGTCGGCGCGCACCCACGGCGCGCCCGAGCCGTCGACGACGCGGCCGCCCCGGAGGACGAGCGCGCCGCTCACCGCTCGCCGTCGCCGAACTCGACCACGAGCTCGCCGGTCATGACGCCGTTGCCGGCCGTCAGGCCGCCGTCGACGGCGAGGGTCGCGCCGGTCACCCAGGCGGACTGGTCGGAGGCGAGGAAGGCGATCGCCTCGGCGACGTCGCCGGGCTCGCCGATCCGGCCGAGCGGGTACCAACGGCGCAGCCGGTCCAGGTAGCCCGGCTCGGCCTCCTCGCGGATCCGGTGCACGTCGGTCAGGATCGAGCCCGGCATGACCATGTTCGCGCGCACGCCGCGCGGGCCGTAGCGCACGGCGACGCCGCGGGTCAGGCTCTCGAGGCCGGCCTTCGCTGCCGAGTACGCCTCGCCGCCGTAGTAGCCGCGCATGTTGACCGAGCCGACGGTGACGATCGCGCCGCGGCCGCGCTCGAGCATGCCGGGCAGCACCCGCTGGATGGCGATGAAGGCGCTCGTCAGCGTGCCCTCGACGTCGTGGCGCCAGTCCTCGAGCGGCATCGTGGCCACGCCGTCGGCGACGCAGGCGAACGCGTTGCAGATCAGGATGTCGACCGGCCCGTGCTCGCGCTCGGCGAGCGCCACGAGGCCGTCCACGCCCGCGGGGGTGCCGGCGTCGCCGACCTCCGCCGCCACGGCGAGCCCGCGTGCGCGCATCGCCTCGGCCACCGGCTCGGCGCGCTCGGGCCTGATGTCGTTGAAGGCGACGGCCGCCCCGCGGGAGGCCAGGAGCTCCACCGTCGCGTTGCCGATCCCGCCGCCGCCGCCGGTCACGACCGCGCTCCTGCCCTTCAGGTCCATGCGCCCTCCTCCGGCGCTGATCGTACACTGGCGCCATGGATGAGGCGGCCCTCGCGGCGCTCCGTGCCGACCCGATCGACTGGCGCTACAAGGGCTTCCCGGCCGCCGACCCGCCGCCGACGCCGACGAGCGTCGGCGAGCGCGGCTGGTCGGTCCTCGCCGGCGACCTGACGCTGCCCGTGCTGGCGCTGCGCGAGGACGCGCTCGCCGCCAACATCGCCACGATGCGCGCCTGGTGCGCGGCGCACGACGCGTCGCTCGCCCCGCACGGCAAGACCACCATGGCCCCGGAGCTCTTCCGCCGCCAGCTCGACGCCGGGTGCTGGGCGATCACGGTGGCCACGATCGCGCAGGCGCGGGTCTGCGCCGCCTTCGGCGTTCCGCGCATCCTGATCGCCAACGAGGTCGTGGACCCGGCCGGTCTCGGCTGGATCGGGCCGGCCCAGCGGGCGGGGACGGAGGTCTGGCTGCTCGTGGACTCGCCGGCCGGGGTCGGGCGGCTGGCCGCCGCCCGCACGGACGGCGACCCGCCCGTGCGGGTGCTGGTGGAGATCGGCATGCCCGATGGGCGCGCCGGCGCGCGCGATGCGGCCGCCGCCGAGGCGACGGCGGAGGCGGCCCGCGCGGCCGACGGCGTCGTCCTCAGCGGCGTCGCCGGCTGGGAGGGGCACATCCACGGCGACGACCCCGCCGCGGTCGAGGCCCGCGTCGACGCCTACCTCGGCGACGTGCGCGGCGCCCTCGAGCGCTTCGCCGCCGCCGGGCTCCTCGACGAGGCCGACGAGGTCGTCGCGAGCGCCGGCGGCAGCGCCTGGTTCGACCGCGTGGCGGCGGTCCTGCGGCCCGAGATCGGCCGCCCGGTCCGGCTCGTCCTGCGCTCCGGCTGCACCGTCACCCACGACGAGGGCCTCTACCGGCGCCTGTCGCCGTTCGAGCGGGGCCGGATCGGCGACGGGGCGCTGGTGCCCGCGCTCGAGGCCTGGGCGGCGGTGCTCTCGCAGCCGGAGCCCGGCCTCGCCATCCTCGGCATGGGCAAGCGCGACGTGCCCTTCGACATCGACCTGCCGCTGCCGCGCTGGCGGGCGCGCGACGGGGCCGTGGAGGCGATCGGCGACTGCGCGATCACCGCCCTCAACGACCAGCACGCGTTCCTGCGCGGACCCGCGGCCGACGGCCTCGTGGTCGGCGACCTCGTCGGCTGCGGCGTCAGCCACCCGTGCACGGCCTTCGACAAGTGGCGGCTCTTGCCGCTCGTCGACGCCGAGCGCCGCGTGACCGGCGCCGTGCACACCTTCTTCTAGACCGCCGGCGCGGGGCCGGCGGGGGCTAGTCGCCCGTGACGGCGCCCTTCGCCCGCTCCACCCGCGAGGTCGGCACCCAGCGCTCCGGATCGTCCAGGGCGGCCGCGTCGATCCGCCGGCAGGCGTTGCGGTACGGCCCCTCGAGGACGTCGTCCGCGTCGGCCTGCGCCCGCTTGGCGATGTCGATCATCGCGTCGGCCCAGGCGTCGATGTCCTCCTTGGAGAAGGACTCCGAGGCCTCCGGGGTCAGCGGCTCGGGGACGATGAACGGGTGGTGGCTGCCGAACACCGGCTGGAAGCCGTAGTCGGCGAGGTTGCGGGAGATGTCCGCGGAGCCGACGCCCGTCTCCTCGCGCAGCGCCTCGAGCGACCAGCGGAACTGCTCGATCGGCGTGTTCGAGGTGGGGAACGGCTGCGACATCCCGGGCACCTCGCGCAGGCGGGTGGCCAGGTAGTTGGCGTTGAGCACGGCGGTCTCGGCCACCTCGCGGATGCCGTCGGGGCCGAGCGCCAGGATCCACGCGTACGAGCGCACCGCGATCTGGGCGTTGCCGACGAAGCTGCGGATCTTGCCGATCGACTCGGGGCGGTTCCAGTCGAGCTCGAAGCGGTCGCCCCGCTTCTCCACGACGGGGGCCGGCAGGAAGCGCGCGAGCTCCTCCTTGACGCCGGAGGCGCCCATCGCCGGGCCCATCCCGTTGTGCGGCGACGAGAACGTCTTGTGCATGTTGAAGTGGCACAGGTCGAACCCGGCCTCGCGGGCGCGGGCGATGCCGAGGATGCCGTTGGCGTTGGCCTGGTCGTACACGCAGAGGCCGCCGGCCTCGTGGACGAGGCGCGTGAACTCCGCGATGTGCGGGTTGTAGATGCCCGTGTCCTCGGGGTTGGTGATGACGATGCCGGCCGTGCGGTTCGAGAGCGCCGCCTTGAGGGCGTCGAGCTCGGGGTAGCCGTTCGGGCCGGGGTAGAGCTCGACGACCTTGAAGCCGGCCGACCACGGCCCGGACTGGTCGCAGGGGTGCGAGAAGACCGACGAGATGATCTCGTCGCGCTGCTCGCCCTCGCCGCGGGAGGCGTGGTACGCCCGCACGATCGAGGCGTTCGTGTAGACCGCGGCCGACCCCGACGGGGGCTGCAGCGTGAAGCGGTCGAGGCCGGAGATCGCGCACAGCATCTGCTCGAGCCGCCACAGCACCTCGAGGATGCCCTGGACGGTGTCCTCGTGCTGGGCCGGATGCAGGTCCTGCACCTCGGGCATGCGCACGAGGTGCTCGTTGACCTTCGGCGAGTACTTCATCGTGCAGGTGCCGAGGCCGAAGTCGACGGCCACGTCGTTGCCGAGCGTCTCCTGCGAGAGCCGGTAGAAGTGGCGCAGGAGCTGCGGCTGGGCGACCTGCGGCAGCCGCGGCGGCGTCGAGCGGCGGAACGCCGGCGGGATCGCCGCCAGGGGGTCGGGCGCGTGGGCCGCGATCTCGGCCTCCGGGGCGGTCGGCACGTAGCCGCGCTCGCCGGGGGTGCCGAGCTCGGACAGGAGCGGCTCGCTCCAGCGGGCCTGTTGGAACTGCGGGCTCATGCGAGGACCTCCCCGAGGGTCGCGACCAGGCGGTCGATGTCGTCTTTCGTGTGGACCTCGGTGACCGCCCAGAGCGACGAGCGCCCGAGCGAGGGGAAATCGACCGAGAGGTCCTTGCCGCCGAAGATGCCCCGCTCGCGCAGGGCGGCGTCGACGGTCGCCACGTCGTGCGCGTCGTACGTCACGACGAACTCCTTGAGGCTCGCGCCCGTGAAGCGGGGCGCCGTCACGCCCGGCAGGGCGCCGATGCGGTCGGCCGCGTAGCGCGTCCGCTGCAGGAGGCCCTCCCCGAGCTCGCGCATGCCCTCCGGGCCGTGCAGGCCGAGGTAGGCGGCGGCGGTGATCGCCCACAGCGCGGTGGTGGTGCCGCCGTTCTGCGAGCCCTCGCCGCGCTTGACGTAGTGGGTGCGGTCGAAGTTGAGGTAGCCGAAGCCGTGCTGGCCGGGCGCGAGGGTGTCGGTCTTCGCGAAGATGAAGACCGGCAGCGACTCGATCACCTCGGGGTCGTTGCGGCAGCCGATGTAGCCGGACAGCCCGCCGCCGTAGGACATGTGCATCCCGAGCGGCTGCAGGTCGCCGACGGCGAAGTCGGCCCCGAGCGAGCCCGGCGAGGCGAGGACGCCGAGGCCCGACGGGTCGGCCCCGACGACGGCCATGGCGCCGTGCTCGTGGGCGATCTCGACGGCCTCGGCCGCCTGGTGCTCGATCACGCCGAGGGCGTTGGGGTACTCGACGTAGACGGCGGCGACGTCGTCGCCGATCGCGCTGCGCAGGGCCGCGAGGTCGAGCAGGCCGGTCGCCTCGTCGAAGGGGATCTCGTCGACCTGCACGTCGTGGGCCAGGTAGTCCTGGAACACGAGGCGCCGGTCGAGGAGGAGCGCGGCGGGCACGAGGACGCGCTTGCGGCCCGTCAGCATCACGCTGCTGCGCAGGCACATCGCGGCGGCCGTCGACCAGTCGTAGTTCGGGGTGGTGACGACGTCCATCTCGATCAGCTCGGCGAACACGTCCTGGAACTCCCACAGCGCCTGCAGGCGGCCGTGGTCGCCGTAGACGTCGCCGGCGTAGGAGGTGACGAACTCGCCGCGGCGGTTGATCTCGTCGCAGACCGCCGGGACCTCGTGCTGGTAGCAGCCGGCGCCGAGGAAGCTGAGGACGTCCGTGGTCGCCGTGTTGCGGCGCAGGATGCCCTCCACGTGGCGGCGCAGGCGCCCCTCCTCGGGGATGCCCTCCTCGAGGGGCAGGCGGCCCTGGAAGCGCAGCTCCGAGGGGATCGGGCGGTAGAGGTCCTCGACGGAGTCGACGCCGATCGCGTCGAGCATCTCCCGGCGGACCTCGGGCGCCGAGTTGGGGATGTACGGATGCGGCATGTCCTCACTCCACCCGGTAGATGGTCTCCTCGTCGTACCCCGTGACCAGCCGGTGCCAGCCGCGGAGCTCGGCGTCCGTCGCCTCGTCGCCGGTGTCGACGATCAGCGGCCGTGCGCCCAGCACGGCGAGTTTGGCAGGGGTCGCGACGACGGTCAAACGACCGATCCCGGCCGCCCGCAGCACGGCCGGGGAGATCTGCTGGTTGCCCCGTCCGAGCACGAAGCCCTGGCCGCCGATCGGGGTGACCACGGTCGTGGCGCCGTCGCCGTCGAGGGCCTCGAGCAGGTCGCGCTCCGCGGCGTCGCGCAGGACGAGGGCCCCGCCGCGGACGAGGTCGACCCCGACGAGGGTGGTGTCGAGCCCCATCTCGCGGCCGACCGCGGCCACCGTCGTGCCCGGTCCGAGGATGGCGGTCCCGTCGCCGATCCGCTCCGCCATCCGCGCGGCGATGCCGTTGACCGCCGCCGGGTCCTCGTCGTTGCTGGGCGACTTCGCGCTGGCCACCAGCCCCGGGCCGAGCGGCACGCGCAGGGTGCCGTAGAGGCGCGGCCCGACCCGCCCGGCGGGCACGGCGTCCTCGTCGAGGTCGACGACCTCCGCGGCGCGCTCGCGCCGGCGGCCGGTCAGCCAGGCCCCGGCGAGCTCGCCCGCGCGGCGGGGCGACTCGGCGAAGGCGGCGCTCTGGATCTTGACGCCCGCGGGGACGCCGAGGGCGGGCACCCGGTCGCCGATCGCGGCGCAGACGTCGCGCGCGGTGCCGTCGCCGCCGGCGAACAGGATCAGCTCGCAGCCGGCCTCGGCCAGCGCCGCCACGGCGCGGCGCGTGTCGTCGGCCGTGGTCGCGCCATCGCCGCCGTCCACGACCAGCGCGGGCTCGCGCCCGGCGGCCCGGACGGCGTCGGCGCCCATCGCGCCCCCGGCCGTCGCCAGCGGCACCTCGGGGGGCAGGGCCCGGACGGCGAGCACGGCCCGCTCGCCCGCGCGGGGCACGGCGCCGCGGGCGAGGGCCTCGTCGACCATCCCGTCCGTGCCCTTCAGGCCGACCGCGCCGCCGAGGCCGGCGACGGGGTTGACGACGAGGCCGATCACCCGGTCAGCCGTGCGGCGAGGCGCGCGATGGCCTGCTCCATCATCAGGGCGCCGAGCTCGGCCGTGGCGCCGCCGGGGTCGCCGTAGACCCCCCCGGGCGACTCGTCGAGCGGGCGCGGCAGGCGCGCCACGGGATCGGGGGAGCCGGGCCCCTCGTCGAGGGCCTTGCCCGCCGGCGCCGGCAGGCGCGCGTCGACGGCGAGGCCGCCGAGGTGCAGCGCGATCGAGGTCTCGATCTCGCCGGCGTGGCCGACGCCGCCCCCGTCGCGCGGCGAGAGCGCCCGCGCCTCGGCGCCGTCGACCAGCGTCCAGTAGGAGACGAACTCGACGCGGCAGGCGCCGGCGCCCGTCTCGGCGAGGGCGGTCAGGCCGGGGCCGATGTTGCCGGCGTGGCCGTTGACGATCACCAGCCGGCGGAAGCCCGCGTGGTCGGCGGAGCGGGCGACGTCGGCGAGGACGTCGACCAGCGTGGTCGCGCGCAGTGACCAGGTCGCCCCGAGCGGCAGCCAGTGGTCGGAGGCGCCGTAGGGGAGGGGCGGGAGGAGCGCGACGTCGATGCCCGCGCGCTCGGCCGCGCCGACGCAGACGGCCTCCGCGCTGAAGCGGTCGAAGCCGGTCACGAGGTGGTCGCCGTGCTGCTCGGTCGAGCCGATCGCCCACAGGGCGGGTGCGCCGGCGGCGGCGAGGGACCGCACCTCCGGGGCGGCGAGGCGGTCGACCCGGTGGCCAGGCATGGCCGTACTATAGGGCGATGCCCGAGCCCGTCGGAACCGCCCTCTCCGCCGCCACGGCCTCGGACTGCCTCGACCGCCTCGGCGTCGCGGGCCGGGTCCTCGATCCGCGCGTCGCGCAGCTGGCGCCGGGCATGGCCGCGGTGGGGCCCGCGCACACGCTGCACGCGATCGACGCCCCCGGCGCCGCGGAGGATCCCTACGCGGGCGAGGTCGCCGCGGTCGACGCGATCCCCGCGGGCGCGGTCGTCGTGATCGGCACGGTCGCCGCCGCGGCGATCTGGGGCGAGCTGCTGGCCACCGCGGCCACGGCGCGGGGCGCCGTCGGCGTCGTCTCGGACGGCCCGGTCCGCGACACGGACCAGCTCGCCGCGATGGGCTTCGCGACCTTCTGCGACGGCCGCTCGCCGCTCGACTCGCAGGGCCGCGCCTCGATCGCGGCCCACGCCGTGCCCGTGGCGTGCGGCGGCGTCGAGGTCGCGCCCGGCGACGTGATGGTCGCGGACCACGACGGCGTCGTCGCCGTGCCGGCGGCCGCGTGGGCCGACGTGGCCCGGCTCGCCGCCGAGAAGGGCGAGGGGGAGGACGCCGTCCGCGCGGCCCTGCGCGCCGGCGAGTCGCTGCGCGCGGTGTTCGACCGCCACCGGGTGCTCTGATCCGTGCGCGCGGGATCGGTCGCTTGACCGATCCGGGGAGCGGTGGTTCGATTCGCGCCAGAGGAGAGGAGGGCGCGATGGCTGCGGTCAGGCGCGAGCAGTTCGACCACATCGGCGTGATCACGGAGGCCGAGCGGCCCGGGGAGACCTGGGTCGAGGCGACGCGCGTGTGGGTGACCAACCCGCGCGACCACTCCCACAACGTCGAGTTCCTGCGCTTCCGGCACGACTCGGAGGTGACCGGCCCCCTGCGCACCGAGCCGCACGTGGCCTACCGCACGACCGACCTCGAGGCCTCCATCGCGGGGCACGAGGTCCTGCTCGAGCCGTTCGCCGTCGGGGAGGGGTTCGCGCGCGTCGCGTTCGTGCTCATCGACGGCGGCGTGGTCGAGTTCATGGAGTACCGCGATCCCGATGAGGAGGGATGGTTCTGATGCGCAACCGCCTGGCAGGGCACAGCAACACCTACCACACCTACGACGTCGACCAGGCGCTGGCCGGCATCGCCGAGGCCGGCTACGACAGCGTGGAGATGACCGCCGTCCTCGGCTGGACGGAGCACGTCGACCTCGACGCGCCGCAGTCCGAGCTCAGGGCGCGGCTGGACCACTACGGCCTCGACCTGACCGTCCTCAGCGGCCACTCCGACCTGACGACGCCCGAGGGCGTCGACCTCGGCATCAAGGCCGTGCGCTGGTGCGCCGAGTGGGGCTGCCCGGTCATGAACACCGCGATCGGCGGGCACTCGAGCCAGGACGAGAACGAGGCCGCCTTCCTCGAGGGGATCGGGCGCCTCGCGGCGGCCGCGGACGAGGCGGGCGTGGACGTCGCCCTCGAGATCCACGGCGACATCATGGCCACCGGCGCGCTGACCTTGCCCCTGCTCGAGCGCATCGGGCACCCGCGCATCAAGGTCGCGTACGACACGGCCAACTGCGAGTTCTACGGCGACACCGCCGCGGCGGACGACATCGCCACGATGCTGCCCTACCTCGCCAACGTGCACCTCAAGGACAAGCGCGGGGGCAAGGGCGAGTGGGACTTCCCGGGCCCGGGCGACGGCCACGTCGACTTCGGCACGATCCTCGGCGTCCTCGAGGCGGGCGGCTACAGCGGCCCGCTGTCGGTGGAGATCGAGTTCCAGGGCGAGCCCTGGCCGCCGCTGGACGAGGTGACGGCCGCGATGACCCGCTCCCGCAGCCACCTCAACGGCCTCGGGCTCGGATGACCGGCGTCGCGATCCTCGGCTCCGGGTTCATGGCCCGGACCCACGCCGCGGCGTGGGGCGCCCACGCCGATCGCGCCGCCGTGCGCGTCGTGGCGTCGCGGACGCAGGCGGGCGCCGCATCCGTGGCGGAGGGCTGCGGCGCGGACGCCACCGACGACCTCGCGGCCGCGATCGCGCGCGACGACGTCGACGTGGTCGACATCTGCCTGCCGACGACGCTGCACCGGGAGTGGGCCGAGGCGGCCTTCGCGGCGGGCAAGGACGTGCTGCTCGAGAAGCCGATCGCGCTCGACCCCGCCGACGCGGAGGCGATCATCGCCGCGCGCGACGCGAGCGGCCGGCGCCTCCTCGTCGGCCTCGTCCTGCGCTTCTGGCCCGAGTACGAGGAGCTCCACGCGCTGGCCGCGCAGGGCGCGATCGGCGCGGTGCGCTCCGTCTCGGCGCTGCGGCTGTCGCCCCCGCCCGACTGGAACGACTGGATGATCGACCCCGCGCAGTCGGGCGGCGCGGCCGTCGACCTGATGGTCCACGACTTCGACCAGGTGGCGATGCTGCTCGGCGAGCCCCTGCGCGTGCACGCGGGCGCCGTGCCCGGCGGGCCCCACGGCGCGCCGCAGCACGTGGTCGCGACGGTCACCTGCGAGCACGGGACCGGGGTGGTGGAGGGCGGGCTGCTGCTGCCGCCGTCCTACCCCTTCACCAGCGGCATCCGCGTGCTCGGCGACGCGGGCGTCCTCGAGTACCCGTTCTCGGCCGGCGCCTCCGAGGACGGCGGGAACATCGGGGGCGTCGACCAGGCGGCCAACGCGCTGACCCGCTACCCGGCCGCCGGGGACGCCGTCCGCGTGGACGTCGCGTCGGGCGACCCGTGGGCCCGGCAGTGCGCCTACCTGCTGGACCGGATCGAGGCCGACCAGCCGATCGACCGGGCCACCGGGGAGGATGCGCTGCGGGCGCTGCGGATCGCCCTCGCGGCCAACCGCTCGATCGCGTCGGGCGCCGCGGAGGCGGTGTGAGAACGCTGCCGGTCATCGGCAGGACTGCCGATTGCGCGCGGTGGGGTGGTGCGTGTAGATTCCCGAACACCCCGGGTTCGTAGGGGCGTACGAGAGGAGATCAGGGATGCAGACCGGACTCGTTTGGGACGAGCGGTACATGTGGTGGGACACCCGCCACGGCGGCGCCTTCATGCCCGCGGGCGGCTGGGTCGAGCCCGGCGAGCACGCCGAGAACCCCTCCACGAAGCGCCGCTTCAAGAACCTGATCGACGTCAGCGGCATGGGCGACGTGCTCGTCCCGCTGAAGCCGCGCATGGCCACCGTCGAGGAGGTCGAGCGCTACCACACCCATGAGTACGTCACGCGGATGAAGGAGCTCAGCGACGCGGGCGGCGGCGATGCCGGCGAGCTGACGCCGTTCGGCGCGGGCGGCTTCGAGACCGCGCTGCTCGCCGTCGGCGGGACCCTGACCGCGATCGAGAAGACGCTCGACGGCACCGTCGAGACCGCCTACGCCCTGGTGCGCCCCCCCGGCCACCACGCCCAGAAGGACATCGGGCGCGGCTTCTGCATGTTCTCCAACGCGGCGCTCGGCGCCATGCACGCGCGGCAGGCCCTCGGCCTCGACCGCGTCGCCGTCGTCGACTGGGACGTCCACCACGGCAACGGGACGCAGTGGGCCTTCTACGACGACCCGTCGGTGCTCGCCATCTCGCTGCACCAGGACCGCTACTACCCCGGCGACTCCGGCATGGTGGAGGAGAACGGCGAGGGGGCGGGCGTCGGCGCGAACATCAACGTCCCGCTCCCGTCCGGCTCCGGCGTCGGCGCCTACGTGAGCGCGTTCGAGCGCGTCGTGTGCCCGGCCCTCGAGCGCTTCAAGCCGCAGCTCCTGATCATCGCGTCGGGGCTCGACGCGAGCGCGCTCGATCCGCTCGCGCGCCAGCAGATGCACTCCGCCGGCTACCGCAACCTGACGCGGCAGCTGATGGACGTGACCGCCTCGATCGGAGGCAAGTTCATGCTCACCCACGAGGGTGGCTACTCGGCCGCGTACGTCCCGTTCTGCGGCCTCGCCATCCTCGAGGAGATCACCGGGCACGAGACGCCGGTGGAGGACCCGTACCTGCCCATCTTCGAGGGCATCGGCGGGCAGGATCTGCAGCCCCACCAGGCTGCGGTGATCGACCAGGCGGCCGCGCTCGTCGAGCGCGTGCCGGCGTGAGGCTCCCGACAGGGAGCGCGAACCAGACAGGAGGAGGAGAGATGGCGGAGGAAGAGGTGACCACGGAGGTCGAGGGCAAGAGCGGCGTCAGCCGCAGCACCGTCCTCAAGGGCGCGGCGATCGCCGGCGCGTCCCTGATGGCCGGCGGCGTCCTCGCGGCCTGCAGCGCGTCGGATGACGGCGGCTCGGGCGGCGGCGGCGGCGACACGGCGTCGGGCGGCGGCGGTGGCGGCGGCGGTGGCGAGGACTTCGTCATCGGCGCGCTCTACCCGCTGACGGGGCCGAACGCGGCCGACGGCGAGCAGATGAACAACGGCGCGCAGCTGGCCATCGACGAGATCAACGCGGCCGGCGGCATCGCCGGGCGCATGATCAAGTTCGAGGTCCTCGACACGGATCTCGCCGCGCCCGAGGTGATCCAGCAGAACTACCAGAAGCTGGCCGACATGAAGGTCGACGCCGTGATCAACGGCTACCTGCTCGCGTGGGACGCCGCGATGGACGCGGCCGCCGGCTACGGCGCGCCGTTCCTGAACGCGTCCACCTCGCAGGCCCAGTGCGACCAGATCAACTCGGACGAGAAGTACAAGTGCGTCTTCCAGATCGACCCGCCGGAGACGTGGTACGGCAAGGGCTTCCCGAAGTTCCTCAACGACCTCGAGGCCTCCGGGAAGTGGAAGCCCCGCAACCGGAAGATCTTCATCGTCGAGGGCTGGGTGCCCTACTCCCAGGTGATCTCCAAGGTCACGCAGGAGACGGCGGGCGAGTACGGCTGGGAGATCGCGGGCGTCGAGCCGATGGGCGAGGGCGCCATGAGCGACTGGGGCCCGATCCTCGCGAAGGTCAAGGCCGCGGACGCGGGTGTGGTCATGAACACCCACTACCTGCCGTCCGAGCTGGCGACGTTCACGACCGGCTTCGCCGCCGATCCGACTGACTCGCTCCTGTACGTCCAGTACGGCGCCTCGGTGCCGGAGTACCTGGACCTCGCGGGCGAGGCCGCCAACGGCGTCGTGTGGGCGACCGTCACGGGCGTCTACGGCGACGAGATCGGCAAGTCGTTCGCCGAGCGCTACGAGGCCGCGTTCAGCAAACCGGCCGGCTACTCCAACTCGGGCTCCGGGTACGACGAGGTCTACATGCTGGCCAACGTCTGGGCGATGCTCGGCGACGCGAAGGACTTCACCAAGGTCAACGACATGCTGCGCAAGATCATCTGGCGCGGCGTGAACGGCGGCTACTACATGCCGAGCAACTACGGCCTGTCCTTCCCGGCTGAGGAGCCGGACATGAGCCTCTCGCAGGCCCACCTGTTCTTCCAGATCCAGAACGGCGCCAACGGCACGATCATCGCGCCCGCCCCGTTCACGAACGGCGAGTTCCAGCTCGCCCCCTGGCAGAAGAGCTAGGCGGTACCTGGCCCCGATGCTCTCCGGACACGACATCCGAAAGACCTACGGGGCCTTCGTCGCCCTCGGCGGAGTCTCGATCTCCGTCGAGGGCGGCGAGATCCTCGGCGTCGCCGGCCCGAATGGGGCCGGGAAGACGACGCTGTTCGACGTGCTGACCGGGCGCGTCAAGCCGGACAGCGGCAGCGTGCTGCTGGACGGCGAGGACGTGACGCGGCAGAGCGCGTTCAAGCGGGCCCGGCGCGGTCTGGCCCGCACCTTCCAGGCGCCGCTCGTGCCGCCGTCGCTGACGGTGGGCGAGACGCTGGAGGTCGGGCGCACCGCCTTCTCGCCGCGCGTCGCGGCCGAGGAGGAGGCGCGGCTGCGCGACCTGATCGGCTTCACCGCGCCGGACGAGAAGTACGCGGGCGCGCTCGACACCCTTGACCGCCGCAAGCTGCTCCTGTGCTGCGTGCTCCTGCACGGGCCCAAGGTGCTGCTCCTCGACGAGCCCTGCTCCGGCCTGATGGCCGACGAGATCAGCGAGATCGAGGACGTGATCCGCCGGCTCGTGTCCGAGACGGGCATGGCGGTGTGCGTGGTGGAGCACCGCCTCGAGATCCTCGAGGCGCTCGCCAAGCGGGTGCTCGTGCTCGACGCCGGCGAGGAGATCGCGCTCGGCGCGCCCGACGAGGTGTTCAACGACCCGAAGGTGCGCGCCGCGTACTTCGAGGCGCCCGCGGGGGCCGGGGCGTGAGCGCCGCGCTCGAGATCAGGGGCCTCGAGGCCGGCTACGGCCCGCTCAGCGTGCTCCACGGCATCGACCTCTCGGTCGCCGATGGCGAGCGCGTCGGCATCCTCGGCCTGAACGGCCACGGCAAGACCACCATGCTGCGCGCCATCGTCGATCTCGTCGACTGGAAGCGCGGCGAGATCCTCCTCAACGGGGAGGACATCACGCACGCGACGACCCACGCGCTGGCCCGGCGCGGCGTGGTCCTGATGCCGCAGGGCGACGCGCTGTTCCCGGGCCTGACCGTCAAGGACAACCTCGACGCGGGCGCCTACCCGGGCGGGTCGTGGAAGCGGCGCAAGGAGCGCCGCGACTACGTCTGCGAGATCTTCCCGCGCCTCGGCGAGCGCCTCGGCCAGGTCGTCGGCACCCTCTCGGGCGGCGAGCGCCGCATGTGCTCGATCGGCCGCGGCCTCATGAGCGAGGCGCGCATCTATCTCGTGGACGAGCCGTCGCTCGGCCTCGGGCCGGGCATCGCCAAGGGCATCTGCGACACGCTGCTCGGCCTCGACCTGCAGGGCGGCGCGCTGCTGATCGCGGAGCAGAACCGGGCCCTCATCGACGGCAAGATCGACCGCGCGCTGCGCATGCACGGCGGGGAGCTGGCGCCGGACACCGGCGAGGATGGAGGCCACTGATGACCGGCGTCATCGTCACCACGATCAACCTGACGGCGATCTACGCGCTCGTCGCGCTCGGCATCTCGCTGACCTGGTCGGGCCTCGGATTCCTGAACCTGTCGACCGGTGCCATGTACGCCGGCGCCGCCTACGGGGCCTGGCTCGTGGCCACGAACATCAGCTCCAACGTCGTCGTCGTGCTCCTCGGCGGCGTCATCGTCGGCGCCGCGCTCGGTGCCCTGATCTGCCTGACCGTGTTCCTGCCGCTCGACGGCAAGCCCAACTGGGAGCTGCGCACCCTGACGGCCACCCTCGCCCTCAGCTTCGTCGGCACGAACATCTACCTCTGGCAGTTCGGCCCGCAGTTCAAGCAGTTCGACCCCCTGTTCGACTTCATCCGCGAGTTCCGCATCGGCGAGACGCTGGTGCAGCCCTCGAAGACGGGCACCGTGATCGCCACGGGCATCCTGATCGCGATCATCCTCGCCTTCATCAGCTACTCGCGGATCGGCCTGGGCGTCCGCGCCCTCACCCAGAGCGTGGAGGGGGCGGCGCTCGTCGGCATCAACCGGCGCACCACGGCGTTCGCGATCCTCGGCGTGTCCGGCGCGTTCATCGGCCTCGCGGCCGTGCTGCTCGGGCAGATCTACTTCGTCGAGCCGAACTCGGGCTACTCGCCGATGATCAAGGGCCTGATCGTGGCCCTGCTCGGCGGGCTCGGATCCCTGCGGGGTGCGGTCATCGCGGCCTTCCTCGTGGCCTTCGCCGAGGCCGTCACGCTGCAGTACCTCGGCGGTTCGTGGGTCCTGATCACGCTGTTCGTGCTGATCGCGGTCGTGCTGATCATCCGACCGCGCGGCATCGCCGGCGTGCTGGAGGGCACGCGTGCCTAGGGGTCGCGAGGATCTGCTGCACTACGCCGGGCTCGCGGCCCTGTTCGTGCTCGCCCTGGCCGTGCCGTTCGCCTTCGGGACGCTGAGCATCCTCGGCTCGATGGGCGTCTTCCTGCTCCTGCTGTCCTGGAGCATCTCCTGGCGGCGGCAGGGCGGCGATACCCTCGCCGGGGTCCGCGACCGCTCGGCCTGGCTCTTCTGGGGGATGGCCGGCGTGATCGCGATCCTGATCCCGATCATCGCCGGCACCTCGTACTTCCTCGCCGTGATGGTCACGTTCCTGATCTACCTGTCGTGGAACGTGATGTGGGGGCTCGTGCTCGGCACCGCCGGCCTGCAGAGCTTCGCGACGGTGGCGGTGGCCGGCATCAGCGCCTACGTCGCCGGCTACCTGTCCGTGGAGCTCGGCAAGTCGGGCAACCTCGCCTGCGTCGGCGGCGGGGAGCGCATCCTCGGGGTGCCGGTGTTCCAGTGGTGGGTCGCGATCCCGGTCGCCGTGCTGGTCGGACTGATCGTCGGGTTCATCATCTCGCTGCCGGCGATTCGCCTGCGCGGCATCTACTTCGCGCTGCTGACCATCGGCCTCGTCGAGCTGGCCCGCGCCTACGTCGTCCAGGACAAGTGCAACTTCGGGGGCGGCCAGGGCCTGTACGGCGCCTCGAGCTTCATCCCGGAGAGCATCGCCGGCGATCTCGCGGGCTACCAGCTCGCCTACGTGGCGGCGGCCGGCCTGGCCGCCCTCGCCCTGATCATCTACTGGCGCGTCAACTACGGTCGCCTCGGCCTGCTGCTGCGCACGGCGCGCGAGAGCGAGCCGGTCGCGGAGGTGCTCGGCACGGACATCGTGCGGGCGCGCCTGTGGGTGTTCCTGATCTCGTCCGCGGTCCTGGGCGGAGCCGGCGGCTTCTACATCGCCTACTACGGGTCGATCTCACCCAGCTTCTTCAACTTCTCGACGGTGCTGTTCCTGTTCTCGATGATCATGATCGGCGGCATCAACAGCCCCCGCGGCATCCTCGTGGGCACCATGCTCCTGATGTACGTCGACAAGCGCTTCGTCGACGTCGATCCGCCGGAGGCGCGCTACGTCTTCATCGGCCTGCTCCTGTTCGTGGTCACGATCGTCGCCCGCGACGGCCTGATCTCGATCCCGGACCAGATCCGCCGCCGGCGCGGCGTCCAGGGCCGCGGGACGAACCCCGAGGGGGATCCGCCCGAGGACGTGGGGGCGATCGAGCAGGAGGCGCACATGCCGCCCGGCTCGCGCCCGGAGCCGAGTTAGCGCGGAGCGATCGCCCACGGGCGCGAAGGAGGAGAGATGGCCGACCAGGAACTCGTCACCCGGGTCTCCGCCGCAATCGACGGCCTCGCCGCGGAGATGATCGACGCGCTCAGCGAGGTCGTCCGGATCCCCAGCGTCAACCCGAAGTACCCCGGCCAGGACTACGACGAGGTCGTCGGCGGCGAGGGGGAGGTCAGCAAGGTCTTCGCCCGCCACTACGAGGCGCTCGGCGCGAAGACCGACCTGTTCGCGGTCGAGCCCGGGCGCGAGAACGCGGTCGGCGTCGTGAAGGGCGCGGGCGGCGGGCGCTCCCTGATCTACAACGGCCACGTCGACGTCGTCCCCGTCGGCGACCCGGCCAACTGGACCGGCGGCGATCCCTTCAGCGGGAAGATCGACGGCGACCGCGTCTGGGGCCGCGGCGCGACCGACATGAAGTCCGGGATCATCGCCCAGACCTTCGCCGCCCGCGCCCTGCGGGAATGCGGGATCGGCCTCAAGGGCGACCTGATCCTCGAAGCGGTGGTCGGCGAGGAGGTCATGGACCACGAATGCGGCACGACCGCGGCCATCAAGCGCGGCTACACGGCCGACGCGGCGATCGTGTCCGAGCCGAGCTCGCCGCCGTCGCCCTTGGCCGTCGTGCCGATCTCGCCGGGGCTCCTGTGGTTCTCGGTCACGGCCGTCGGCAAGGCGACGCACTCCTCGATGCGCGGCAACTCGATCCGGGCCGGCGGCGACGGCGCCGCCGTCGGGGTCAACGCGATCGACAAGGGCATCCTGATCTTCAACGCGCTGCGCCAGCTCGAGGAGGAGTGGGGGCAGACCAAGCAGCACCCGCTGTTCCGGCCCGGGCACTTCTCGATCCACCCGGGGGTGGTCCAGGGCGGGCCGCACGGGGTGATGGTGCCGTTCTTCCTCAGCGAGTTCATGACGATCGAGTACTGCGTCTGGTACTCCCCGGACGACGACCCCGAGGCGGTCAAGCAGGAGATCGAGACGCACATCCAGCGGGCGGCCCAGACCGACCCGTGGCTGCGCGCGCACCCTCCGGCCGTGGAGTGGAAGCTGCACTGGCCTGCGAACGTGCCCGACGCGGAGGAGATCACCGCGGTCGCGGTGGCGGCGCACGAGCAGGCGGCCGCGGGCACCCGCTTCACGGGCCCGCCCGACGTGGTCGGCTTCGCCGCCGTCGAGGACTGCACGTTCCTCACGCTCGGCGGCGTCCCCGCGATCTCCTACGGCCCGGGGGACCTGCGCGTCGCGCACGCCGACGACGAGTACGTCCTGATCGACGAGGTCGTCACCAGCTGCAAGACCTTCGCCGTCGCCGCCATGGACTGGTGCGGCGTGGCCTGAAGCCGCGGGCCCGGCCCGCGGTCCCGAGAGGAGCGTGACCGCATGAACGCCCAGGAGTTCGCCTACCGCGACGCCACGGAGATCGCGGCCCTCGTCCGCTCCGGCGAGCTCTCGCCCGTCGAGGCGGTCGAGTGCGCCATCGAGCTGATCGAGGAGCGCAACCCCTCCCTCAACGCGGTCATCTTCAAGGGCTACGAGGACGCGCGTGCCCGCGCGGCCGAGGCCGAGGCCGCGGTCAAGCGCGGCGACGAGCTGGGGCCCCTGCACGGCGTCCCGACCCTGATGAAGGACCTGTTCGACTACAAGCCGGGCTGGAAGTCGACCTTCGGCGGCATCCGCTCGCTCGCCGACAACGTGATCGACGCCCACTGCCCGTGGGCTGAGCGCGTGGAGGCGGCCGGCGGGATCATCGTGGGCAAGACGAACAGTCCCGTGATGGGCTACCGCGGCATTACCGACAACCCGCTGTTCGGCGCGACCTGCAACCCCTTCGACACCGCGCGCAACCCCGGCGGCTCGTCGGGCGGCAGCGCCGCCTGCGTCGCGGACGGCATCGTCCCGTTCGCCGAGGGCACGGACGGGGGCGGCTCGATCCGGATCCCGGCCGCGTGGACCGGCACCTACGGCTACAAGGGTTCCTTCGGACGCGTGCCGCTCGTGCTGCGCCCCAACGCCTTCGCCGGCACGCAGCCGACGATCGCCGAGGGCCCGATCTCGCGCACCGTCGCCGACTCGGCCCTGGTGATGCAGGTGCTGCAGGGCTACGACCCCCGCGACCCCTACAGCCTCCGCGACGAGGTCGACTTCATTGGGGCGCTCCAGCGCCCGATCGAGGGCATGCGGATCGCCTACAGCCCCGCGTTCGACTTCTACCCGATCGACCCGCTCGTGGCCACCACCGTCGGGGAGGCCGTGCGGGCCTTCGAGCAGGCCGGGGCGACCGTGGAGGAGGTCGAGCTCGGGCTCGACATCGACCAGCTCGAGTTCGCGCACCTGTGGTGCCGCATGATCATGCCGCTCAACATCGCGGGCCTCGAGGGGCTGAAGGGCTTCGGGCTCGACCTGATGGCGACCGACGACCTCCCGCCCGTCTACAAGTCGTGGGTGGAGCGCACCCGCGGCGCGACGCTCGCCGACCTCGAGCGCGACGACGTCATGCGCTCGCAGGTCTTCGACGCGATGCAGGCCGTCTTCGCGACGCACGACCTGCTCGTGACCCCGACGCTCTCGACCCTGCCCCCGCTCAACGCCGACAACGGCGACACGATGGGGCCGAGCGAGGTCAACGGGGTGGAGATCGACCCGAGCATCGGCTTCTGCCTGACCTTCGCCACCAACTTCACGGGGCACCCGTCCGCGTCGATCCCGGCGGGCCTCGCCGACGGCCTGCCGGTCGGGATGCAGCTGATCGGCCCGATGCAGGACGACGCCGCGGTGATCGCCGCGAGCGCCGCCTACGAGCGGGTGCGCCCGTGGGTCGACGACTACCGGATCCCGCGGGAGCGGCCGCTGTGAGCGCGCGTCCTCCGGCCCGGCGTGCGACGGGGCGCCGCTAGTCGTGTCCCGCGTCCGCGCGAAGGAGCGCCTGCTGGCGCTGGCCGGGGCCGCCGTGGGGAGCGCGCGGCCGCGGCCCGAGGTCGCGGCCGAGGTCGTCGACGAGCTGCGCGAGGTCGTGCGCTACGAGGCGGCCCAGCTGACCGTCCGCGATCCGTTCGCCACGGGGCACCGCACCCTCGTCAACCGGGGGTACAGCGACCGCGTGGTGGCGTACGTCGACTCCGACTACCCCGAGCGGGACCCCTCGATGCCCGCGATCATCGGGGGCCGCCGTCCGGTGCGGATGCGCGACACGGACTTCGAGTACCGCGAGACCTACTCCTATCTCGAGTACTGGGGCCCGGAGGGCTACCGCGACGGCATGACGACGCCGCTCTACGCCCCCGACGGGCGCTACGTCGGGCTGGTCAACACCAGCACCGCCGACGAGGCCGTCCTCACCGATGACGTGCGCGACTACATGGCGCTGCTCGGCGGCGTGCTCGGGGCGATGGTGGACCCCCTCGCCGACGTCGCGGCGTGGCTCGACGAGGAGCGCGACGCGCGGCGGCTCGTGGTCCGCGCCGACGGCGCCGTGCTGGCCCGCGACGCCTCCGAGGAGCTCGGGATCCCGCCGGCCGTGGATCGGGCGATGGTCGTCCAGCTGGCCGCGCGCCTGCGCAGCCAGCCGCTGGTCGCCGCCCGGGGTCTCGTGGCCGACACGGACGGCGCCCTGGTGGAGGTGCAGATGATGCAGACGCGGGCCGCGCGGCTCGCGGACGAGCCGGTGGCGCTGGTCAGCCTGCGCCACGCCGGGCAGCCGTTCGGGCTGACGGCCCGGGAGACCGTGGTGCTGCGGCACATCGCCGACGGCGCGTGCAACCGCGAGGTGGCGGCGCGCCTCGGCGTCGCGCCGCGCACGGTGGCGACGCACGTCGAGCACGTCCTGCGCAAACTCGGGGCCGAGACGCGTACGGGCGCCGCGGCGCGGGCCGTCGAGCACGGGCTGATCCGGCTCGACGTCCCGGTCGACGGCTAGGCGCCGCTGCCGGCGATCGCGATCACGTCGATCTCGACGAGGAACCCGCCGAGGGTGCTGCCGACCGTGGTGCGGCAGGGGCGGTGGTCGCCGAAGCGACGCGCGTAGACCTCGTTGTAGGCGGCGAAGTCGCCCTTCAGGTCCTGCAGGTGGGCGGTCACGCGCACGACGTCGCGCAGGCTCGAGCCGGCCTCGGCGAGGATGCGCTCGATGTTGTCGAGCACGACCTCGGTCTGCGCGGCGACGTCGTCCCCGACCAGGTCGCCGGCCGCGTTGAAGGGCCCCTGGCCGGCCGTGAAGACCATGTCGCCGACGCGGATCCCGTGGCTGTACGGCCCGCCGTGGGGCGGGCCGTCCTGGGGGTTGATGATGGTCTGGGGCATCGGGGTCTCCTCCTCCGGGGGTGCGGGGATCGTATCCGGCGGCTACCGGGGCCGTCGGCCGCGAGGCGCGCCTAGGATCCCGGACGTGCCCGTGCCCGTCCGCAGCGCCCCCCGGACGCCCCGCCCGCCCCGACGCCGGACCGTCGCGTGAGCGACCTGCGCGGGCTCGCCGAGCTGGGGGATCTGGAGAACCTCCCGGTCATCGTGCGCGCCGACCTCAACGTCCCGATCGACGAGGAGGGCGGCGTGATGGACGACGGCCGCATCGTGGCCGCGGCGACGACCATCCGCGCGCTGATGGACGGCGGCGCCTTCGTGATCGTGCTGGCCCATCTCGGTCGGCCCGGCGGACGTCGGGTCGTCCCCGCGGGGTCGCTCCTGCCGGTCGCCGAGCGCCTGTCGTCGGCGGTCGGCTCCCTCGTCGCGCACGCCGCCGACACGGTGGGCCCGCTGGCCCGGGCCTCGATCCTCAACCTGCGCCCGGGTGACGCCGTGCTGCTCGAGAACGTGCGCTTCGAGCCCGGCGAGGATGCGGACGACGACGCCCTCGCGCGGGCCCTCGCGGCGCCGGGCCGCGCATTCGTGTTCGACGCCTTCGGCGCAGCGCATCGGCGGCAGGCCTCGACGACCGGGATCGCACGGCACCTGCCGGCGTACGCCGGGCTCGTGGTCGCCCACGAGACGGCGGCGCTCGGGGAGCTGCGCGACCGCGGCGCCGCCGCGGGCGTCGTGGTCGCCGGCGGCGCCAAGGCGGCCGAGAAGCTCCCCGCGCTCGCCGACCTCGCCCGCTCGGCGGAGGCGATCCTCGTCGGCGGCGCCCTCGCCCACGTCTTCCTCGCCCAGCGCGGCGCCTCGCTCGGGTCGTCGATCGTGGACCGCGGCGCACTCGGGGCCGCCGCCGCGGTCGAGGCGGCCGCGGCGGCATCGGGCTGCGAGCTCGTGCTGCCGACCGACGTGGTGTCGACGGACGGCCTCACGACCGACGCCCGCATCGCGGTCGAGGCCGCGGACGCGGTCGGCGACGGCCGGATCGCGCTCGACATCGGCCCCGAGACCGCCGCGCGCTACGCGGAGCGGATCCGGGCCGCGTCGCACGTGGTCTGGGACGGCCCCGCGGGGGCCTTCGAGATGGAGCCGTTCCGCGCCGGCACCGATGCCCTGATCGCCGCGGTGTCGGACTGCCCGGGCACCGTGGTGGTCGGCGGCGGCGACACCACCGCCGCCCTGCGCGCGTCGGGTCGGGCCGACGCGGTCACCTACGTCAGCACCGGCGGGGCGTCGATGCTGGACCTGCTCGCCGGCCGGGACCTGCCCGCGCTCGAGGGGCTGCGCGCGTGATCGAGGTCCGCGCCATCCGCCCGGGCGAGGGCGCGCTCCTGCGCGAGGTGCGCCTCGCCGCCCTGGCCGCCAATCCGGGCGCCTTCCTCGAGACCTACGACGAGGTCGCGGCCGACTCCGACGACCTCTGGGCCGCGCGCGTGGGCGCCAGCACGGGGGAGGGGGACCAGCTGATCCTGCTGGCCCTCGAGGACGGTCGGGCGGTCGGGATGGCCGGGATCGCCCGTGACATCGGCCAGCGCCGCCGCCACCGCGCCACGCTCTGGGGCGTCTGGCTCGATCCGGCCTGCCGCGGGCGCGGCGTGGGCCGCCGGCTCGTGCAGGAGGCGCTCGACTGGGCGGCCCGCGCGGGGGTGCGCGCGGTCTACCTCGAGGTGGTGGAGAACGAGGATCCCTCCTGGAGCCTGTACGGCCGGCTCGGGTTCGTGCGCCGCGAGGTCGATCCCTTCGGGGCTCACGTGGACGGGACCTTCGTCGCCCTGGAGCGGCTCGTGCTCGTGCTCGACGAGGCCGCCTGAGCCCGCTGCGCTCCGGGTGATCCGCGCCGCCCGTCGGCGCGAATGATAATCTGCCCCGGAGTAAAGGAGTGTCCATGAGCAGCACCGCCGCCCCGACCCTGACCCAGAACGACTTCCGCGTCGCCGACCTCTCGCTCGCCGAGTGGGGGCGCAAGGAGATCCAGATCGCCGAGCACGAGATGCCCGGCCTGATGAGCCTGCGCGCGGAGTACGCGAAGGAGCAGCCGCTGGCGGGCGCCCGCATCACGGGCTCGCTGCACATGACGATCCAGACGGCCGTGCTGATCGAGACGCTGACCGCGCTCGGCGCCGAGGTGCGCTGGGCCAGCTGCAACATCTTCTCGACGCAGGACCACGCGGCCGCGGCCGTCGTCGTCGGCCCGGAGGGCACCGTCGACGCCCCGCGCGGGGTGCCGGTCTTCGCCTGGAAGGGCGAGACCCTCGAGGAGTACTGGTGGTGCACCGAGGCCGCGCTGACGTGGCCGGAGGGCGGCCCCAACATGATCCTCGACGACGGCGGCGACGCCACGATGCTGGTCCACAAGGGCCGCGAGTTCGAGTCCGCCGGCGCCGTGCCGGACCCGGCCTCCGCCGACTCCGAGGAGTTCCAGGTCTTCCTGGCCCTCGTGCAGGAGTCGATCGCCAAGGACGCCGGCAAGTGGACGCGCATCTCCGAGGGCATCAAGGGCGTCACCGAGGAGACCACGACGGGCGTGCTGCGCCTCGGCCAGATGGCGGAGGAGGGGCGGCTGCTCTTCCCGGCCATCAACGTCAACGACTCGGTCACCAAGAGCAAGTTCGACAACCTCTACGGCTGCCGCCACTCGCTCGTCGACGGCATCAACCGCGGCATCGACCTGATGCTGGCGGGCAAGACCGCCGTGGTCTGCGGCTTCGGCGACGTCGGCAAGGGCTCCGCCGAGTCGCTGCGGGCGATGGGCGCCCGCGTGGCCGTCACGGAGATCGATCCGATCTGCGCCCTCCAGGCGCTGATGGAGGGCTACGAGGTGGTCACGCTCGACGACGTGATCGGCGACGCCGACCTCGTCATCACCGCGACCGGCAACCGCGACATCGTCACGGTCGAGCACATGGCCAAGATGAAGCACAACGCCGTGCTGGGCAACATCGGCCACTTCGACAACGAGATCGACATGGCCGGGCTGCAGGCCTACCCGGGCATCGAGCGCATCAACGTCAAGCCGCAGGTCGACCAGTGGGTGTTCCCCGACGGCAAGGCGATCATCGTCCTGTCGGAGGGCCGCCTGCTCAACCTCGGCAACGCGACGGGCCACCCCTCGTTCGTGATGAGCGCCTCGTTCACCAATCAGGTGATCGCGCAGATCGAGCTGTTCGGCAACACCGAGGCCTACGCGCTCGGCGTGCACGTCCTGCCGAAGCACCTCGACGAGAAGGTCGCCCGGCTGCACGTGGGCGCGCTCGGCGGCACCCTCACCGAGCTGCGCGACGACCAGGCCGCCTACATCGGCGTGCCGGTCTCCGGCCCCTACAAGGCCGACACGTACCGCTACTGATCCCCTCGGGGCCTGCGCGGGACGAGAGCGTCCCGCGCAGGCCGGGGGTGGGACGTGCCGGCGGGCCGCCGGCCCTTCGTCACGCAGCCGCGTGCGCGTGACGCTCCGCAGCTGGCGTCGAGGGGCCGTCGCTTGTCGCTATCATGCCCCGTACGCGGGCGTAGCTCAGTTGGTAGAGCGACAGCTTCCCAAGCTGTAGGTCGTGGGTTCGAGACCCATCGCCCGCTCTCTCGGGGCCGTCAGCCGGCCGCGGAGGCCATCGCGACCGCCGCCGCCGTGGTCAGGGTGGCGAGGCCGATCGCGATCCCGCCCCGTCGCCGGTCACCGCGAACCAGCCCGCCGGCTCCGGCGCCCAGTGCGGCGACCCAGGCCAGCGCCCCGATCACCCCGGCGCCCACCCGCACGAGGTCAGGCGGATCCCACGCGGTGAAGGTCATGGCGCCGATCAGCCCTGCGCAGGCCAGGGCGAGACCGCCGGCCGCGATGCCGATCGCGGCGACGTCCCGCTCCTCGCGCAGGGTCATCAGGGCGACCAGGAGCCCGACCGGGATCAGGGTCAGCGCGAGCACGCTCATGTCCCGACGGTAGCGGGCCGGTCGCCGGTCGCGTGGCGCCGGCGCCCCGCCGGTACCCTTGCGGGGTGGACGCTCGAGCGTGGCTCGTAGTCGGCGCGATCGCGATCGCGGCGTCGGTCGCCATCGCGTGGCTCTTCGACACCTGGCTCGGGGTCCTGCCGCTGGTCGCCGTGATCCCGTTCGTCTGGCGGCGCGGCGGCCGTGACTGACCGCCCGGCATGGGATCATCCGCGTGTGCTCGATCGGGGGCTCGAGACCGGCAGGCCGAAGCTGGCGCTGCTCATGGCCGTCCTCGTCGCCGCGGGAACGGCGATGGCGGTGACGCTGATCGGGGGCGAGGCGGGCTTCGGCGGCTACTGCTTCGCCGACCGCACGGTGGGTGCGGCCGCGACCTGCCCCGCGGTCGGCCCGTGGACCCTGATCCTCGTCTCCGCGCTGCCCGGGCTGATCGCCGCCTACCTGTTCTCGCGCCCGCCGCACTGGCCGGCCGCAGGGGCGCTCTGGTGCCTGCCGTTTCTGGCCGTGATCGGCGCCGTCCGCTGCCTCGAGCTCGCGCTGGCGCCGGCGGAGGGGGTGGCGTGGCTCTGGCTGGCCGGCGTGCCGGCCTGCATCGCGCTCGCCGTCGGTCTCGTCGTGCGCTGGGCGCGCGGGCACGCCGAGCGCGAGGGCGCCGGCTTCGGCGTCGGCCTGGCCCTGGTCGCCTGCATCCCGATCGGGGTCGCGATCGGGCTCGCCGTGACCGCGTTCGTGGCCTGATCGCGGGAGGAGACCGGGCGCCGGCGGCGTAGTCCGATCCATGAGGGAACG